>NZ_JBNGPA010000014.1:0-96286 GCF_050589845.1 Carboxylicivirga agarovorans
AATTTACGACACAATAGAGGCTTATGTGTTTCTTATTACAAACATACAGCCTTTTTGTAAGGAGGAGAGCTGATTTACATGATGCATAGATCTATACGTTTATAAAACTTCTTTTCGAACACAATTGCTCATTCATGCACTTCTGTTCCATGCACAGGCATAGTAAATGACCGATAGTTACAAATGAAAATAAGGGCAATCGTCATTGTTTATGCTCATTTCTCAGCCTTATGCAACGGAGTGTTTAAACTTAAGCAGGCAAGTTCATTTTAGTAGGATAGAGATTATTTAAATTACCACGCGACAGGAGTTGCGCGGCAGCGTGGTAAGCCTGCATACCAAGTCGTGGTAAGCATACATACCAAGTCATGGTATGCCTGTATACCAAGTCGTGGTAATTTAAGGCCAGGACCCCGAATGTGACGAATAAATAGTTGTGGTGTACCGCTAGCGCCGGTTTGCAATCGGCGCTTAAAATTAACGCAGCCCTCATTATTATCTGTTTACTCGTGTTTCAATACGACCAAGCTTAGATTCCGGACTGCCTCTTTTTTTTAGAGCTATTGAGCAAATTCTTGTTTTAAGCTGATGTTTGTGTTAATTCTCTTATTGGAAGTTGGGATGATAAAACTAACCTTTGTGCCACTATTCTCAATGGATTCCACCCATATCTTTCCACCATGATAATCGACAAACTCTTTACAGAGAATCAGACCCAATCCTGATCCTTTTTTGGATACATCAGAACCAATGTAATATGTTTCTTTCTTATCAAATATCTGTTCAACCTGTTCAGCTGCTATCCCTTTTCCCTGGTCATTAATGCTTATGCACACGTGTTTTTGCTGCCATTCTGCATGAATTTTCACCTCACCATTCTCAGGAGAGTATTTGATCGCATTGGATACCAGGTTGCGAATAATTGCCCGAAACATATTAATGTCAACCTTTAAGCTCAGGCTGGTTTCCATATCAATGTTAAAGCGGATGTTCTTATTGTTAATGGATTGATCGAGCAGCTCAACACTTTTTTTAATAACAGGATAAATAGGTGTAGTTTGCGGTTTAAATGAGATTTCGCCCCGCTGTGAATTGGCCCAGGTTAATAGATTCTCCAATAGATAATAGGCGCTTGATGATGACTCACGTGCTGTTTTCAGCAGGTTATCAATGTCATTGGGTTCCAGTTCCGGTAACTCCATATATAGTTCCACCAGTTCTTTTAAACCACCAACGGGGCCTCTCAAATCATGACCTATCACCGACAAAATGCGCTCCTTTGACTTATTCGATTGCTCAAGGCGCTTGTTAACAGATAGTATTTCGCTTTGCTTCACTTTTAGTTGCTCATCAGCCCTTAGTAACTTAATCCACTGTCGCTTCATATAGAAACCGTTAACCAATAAAACTACAATAAATGCAATGATGAAAACAATGGTAATCTTTAAACTTTTCAATTGTGCTTGTTGTAATTCATCTTCCTGTTCCAGCAGTTTAATCTTCTGATCGCGTCGTTCAATCTCAAATGCTTCCTCTATATCAATCAGTTGGTCTGAAAATACGGCATTGCTAATGGAGTCTTTATCTGACGAAAAGTCATAAAAGGCTCTTTGAGCTTTGTCTGGTTCACCGCGCAATATGTAATAATCGGTGGTGTTGAATTTAAATGACAGTACCTGCTCATTGGGTACTTTTAATTTGCCAAGCCATTCGTTCAGCAGAGTATGATAATATTCAGCATCTTGCAGTTGCTTGGTTTTGATGCTTATTCTAAACAGGTTTTGATAACTGGCAAACATTCCCAGTGAATCGTTTTCCTGCCTTTTGATGGTCAGCGACTTATTAATGTACTCTTTGGCATTGGGCCAGTCGTGCTTATAAATATAAATAACCCCCAGGTTATTATAGAGTGGTTTAAGTCTTCGCTTGTTATTACTTATTTTAAGGCTCGCTTCAAGCAGTTTATAATACTTGAGGGCTTGCTCGGTCTCTGCCTGTTCGGTGTAAAAATTAGCTACGTTCAAATACACCATTTCTTTTAAATTGCGATCGTCGGTATTCTTTACTATACCCAGTAACTGCTGATTGTACTTTTCGGCCAGTTCAAAATTATCCGATTTGGAATAATAGTTAGCCATGCGTGATAATGCATAAACAACGCCCAGTTCATAATCTGTCTTTTCAAAACAAAGAGCTGCTTCATTAAAAGCATTGTGCAACACTTCTGATTTATTGTCATCAATTGCCCTTGCACCAATAAAGAACATGGCTTCACCCAAACCACGAAGGCAGTTTGATTCACGCATCATTTGTACTGACACAAGAAGCAATGAGTCAACTTCAATGCCTGCTTTCAGATGTTTCTTGGCAAACTGGATATGGAAAGTTGCCTGTTCAATAGGCGTCAGGTTAGCTACTTTATCGGCTTCACTGGCAAGTAGCATTTCAAATGATGCCGACTGATCCTGATTCTTAATAAAGCGGATGGCCTCATCTTTTGCACTTAAATACATGTTTGTCAGTGAATCTTGCTCTTGTGCAAAAGCAGGATAGGTAAGCAGACAGAGTAAAATAGTATACAAGTAATGTTTTAAAGGCATGTCAACTAGATAACTACTCCTAAAAAATAGAAGTACATTAGGTCACGTAAAATACTATTTTTTTTTAACAGTAAGAATGTGTTATTGAGCAGCTACCTCCTTGATACTGCTTACCGATACCGTTTTATAGCTCTTTACCGGAATTCTAAAACATACATTTGTACCTCGACCTTTTTCTGAGTCAATCCAGATGGTGCCACCATGGCGCTCCACAAATTCTTTACAAAGAATAAGGCCTAGTCCGGTGCCTTTGGCGGTCATTTCACTTCCAATAAAGTAGGTTTCTTTCTTTTTAAAGATGCGCTCTGTTTCTTCGGCTGTCATGCCTTCACCCTGGTCAATCACGCAAAAACGAACGTTTTGTCCTTCCTCAATGGCCGAAATGGTAATCACGCTTTCGTGTGGAGAGTATTTTAAGGCATTGGATACCAGGTTGCGAATAATGGTGCGCAACATGTTTAAGTCTACCTGCACCACCATTGATTCGGGTATGTCAAACTCAAATTGAATGTGACGTGTATTAATGGATGTATCCAGTAACTGAACGGTCTGTTTAATAAGTGGCAATACAGGTGCTGAAACCGGGTTATATACCAGTTCGCCACGTTGCGAGTTGGCCCAGCTCAGCAGGTTTTCAAGCAGGTGATAGGTGCTGGTCGATGCTTCGCGGGCAGCTTTTAACAGGTTTTTAATATCGTTGGGCTCGTATTCGGGCAGCTCCATATAGAGCTCAATTAATTCTTTCAGGCCGCCAACCGGACCACGCAGGTCATGACCAATAACGGATAGTATACGATCTTTAGACAGGTTAGAAACGCGCAACTGCTCATTCATACCTGTAATATCTTCTTTTTGGCGCAACAGGCGGCGACGCGACTGCACCAATTCTTTACGCTGACGATTGATTAAATAACCAACAATTAATAAAACCACCAGGAAACCAATGGTGATGACAATAAGGATGTTTTTTGTTTTTAGGCGGGCCTGGTTTAAAGCATCTTCTTTTTCGAGTAGGGCAATCTCACGATCCTTTTCTTTGAGCTCGAAGCTCTTTTGCATTTCGATAAGTTTGTCGGAGAAGGCGGCGTTGGAGACAGAGTCTTTAGAATTGATTAAATCATTAATAGCTTCTCTTGCCTTTTCAATCTTATTTAGCAATAGATAATAGTCTATCTTTGAATAGAGGAAGCTTACCCTAATGTTTGTATTTAGTTTACTTTCTTTATTATTTTTTTCTAGTTCGTCAAAAAAAATCTTTGATTTTTCAATATCACTTTTTTTAAGTGCCAAATTGAAAAGATTTTGAAGAGTGCTATTAACACCGTTTGTATCATTAATTCTTTTCTTAAATCTTAACGATTTTTCAAATTCAATCTGTGCTTTATTAAACTTATCTAGTTTAATGAATATCGCACCTTTATTATTATGAAATTTAGCTTTCTTTGATAATGATAAGTCCTTATAATACTTCCTTTCAATTAAATCATATATTTCGACTGACTCAACATATAAATTCTCATCTGCAAACAATGCTGCTTTGCTAAGCAGTACAGATGTTTTTATTCGTGTATTACCTGTTGAATTAAACTGCATCTCAGCTAACTCGAATTGTTTCTTTGCTAAAACAAAGTTTTTTCGCTGAGCAAAAAAGTTACCTGTATTTAAATAACACACGATTATACCATCAAAATATTCACACATCTTAAAATTGTCAATCGCAAAATTATAATTTGTAGAGATTGCAAATGTATCATCTTGTTTTTTAGATAACGCTCCTTTATAAAAATAGGAATTCCCAATGCCCTTATAATTATTGAGATTAGTGAAGATAATAATAGCCTTGTCTAATAAGATTTCTGCATCATAGAACTTGTTTATTTGAATTAATTTTTTTGACTTAAAAATAAGCGCTACTCCTTTCTCAATATCTAGATTTGAATTATCAATAATACTGTCGAGAACAAAAAGATAATCTTCTAAACTTTTTTCTCTTAATGATTCGTTTAGTTTAAGACTCCATTTATCATACTGAGCATTTGTACCTATCATATTAGAACAAACACCCAGTAAGATTATAATTAGAAACTTATTCCTTAATTGGTTTATTAGAATAATGTTAATAAAGAATATATATATATTTCTAATCATTTCGACTGTTATGGTAAATCTTCATCTTCATATTCAATCACCACTCCAGGGTCTCCTTCAGTATCTTTCATTTCACTACTATCAGTTGCCATAGCTCTTGCTTCAACAACAGCACTCTTCACCATTACTCTTACACCTCTCTCCAATAAGCCAACATCTTTGCGCTCAACTGTAAAGTCTACACCAAAATAGTCAAATTCGTCAGATGTACCATTGTAAGTAATGGTTAACGGACGGTAATATACATTGTCGGCTACTTCTCCTTCACCGGTTTTTGTTACTGTACTGTCTTTAGGGAGGTAAGATACTGTGCGTACAATAAATTTTTCGATTTTACCGTTTTTGCCTTTAACGGTCTCCAGGTTCACATAAGGAACGTACTTCTCCATATTGATTCAGGTTAAAAAATTAAAAATGCAATGTAGGAAAAAATATTATGAGTTGTTTTAGACTTCGAATATTTTGGTGTTAAATTCCAGAGCATTCATCTACCTTTTGCGGGCTTTTGTAAAATACTGTTAACTTCGCCCTGTCATTTGCTTCAAATAGCAAACACCGATCAACTGTTTTTGAAGATTATTATGGAATTTAATAACATACTATTTGCCTTTGGCCTAACGCTTTTTGCTGGATTAAGTACCGGAATTGGCAGTGCCATGGCCTTTTTTGCCAAACGTACCAATACTCGTTTTTTAGCTTTGTCATTGGGCTTTTCAGCCGGGGTAATGATTTATGTGTCCTTTGTCGAGATATTTATGAAAGCCAAAGACACCATGGTGGAGGCTTATGGAGAGATGCCCGGCACCTGGTACACGGTACTGGCCTTTTTTGGTGGTGTACTGTTTATTGCCCTGATCGATAAATTTATTCCATCGGCAGAGAACCCGCACGAATTGCATTCTGTAGAAGAAATGGGTAATCAACCCAAGGCCAAGGATAAAAAGCTGATGCGCATGGGCTTATTTACAGCACTGGCCATTGGTATCCATAACTTCCCTGAAGGACTGGCCACCTTTACAGCCGCTTTGCAGGATCCTAACCTGGGTATTGCCATTGCTGTAGCCATCGCCATCCACAATATACCGGAGGGTATTGCTGTATCTGTGCCTATTTATTATGCCACAGGCAGCCGGCGCAAAGCTTTTCGACTCAGTTTCTTATCCGGTCTGTCTGAACCCATTGGCGCATTAATCGGCTACCTGATACTGATGCCTTTTATGACACCACTCACCTTCGGAATTATCTTTGCCGGAGTAGCGGGTATCATGGTCTTCATCAGCCTCGATGAACTATTACCCTCCGCCCGCGAGTATGGGGAGCATCACTTGTCCATCTACGGCCTGTTTGCCGGCATGGCGGTAATGGCGGTTAGTTTGTTGCTGTTTTTGTAGATGTTTAGTTATGGGGTGATAGGTTATTTTGTAAAACCATTGAGCTGTCGAACCGTCGAATTGCTTAACTGTCGAGTTGTTGAAAGAGTTGAAGAGTTGACAAGTATAAGAGTTTAAGAGTTTAAGAGTTTATGAGATGGTTTCGTTAAACTATTCAACTTTTAAACTGTCGAACCGTCAAATTGCTTAACTGTCGAATTGTTGAAAGAGTTGTTGAGTTGACAAGTTTATAAGATGGTTTCATTAAACTATTCAACCTCTAAACTATTCAACTTGTAAACTACTAAACCTTCAACCAACCCAATAATCTATTGACCTAATCATCTAATATTATTCTCACCTCACCTCGTTCCTCTCCTCAAGGAGAGGATGTGTGAACGATCGAACAGCTCATCATGTATAAAGTGATATGCATTGCCAGTTTGCTCAACTGAGGATGTCCAAAATGAAGGATATTGCTCGCAAAGAACGCAAATGAAAAAAAAACGCAAAGCGCGCAAAGTGTTGAAAAATAACATCATATTCTTTGTTGTCTTGGCGTAATTCTTAGCGGCCTTAGCGTGAATCTTAAAATTTGGACAGCCTCTTGGAATGAGGTGGATGTTTTAGCGAAGTTTAAAACTTTTTAACTGTCGAACCGTCGAATTGCTTAACTGTCGAGTTGACAAGTTTATAAGATGGTTTCATTAAACTCTTCAACTTTTAAACTACTAAACCTTCAACCAACCCAATAATCTATCGAGCTATTGACCTGCCAACCTACCGACCTAACTATCTAATGAGCTAGATAAACTCACCTGATTCTTATCACTCATTAAACCTTTCCTTCATTACAATGTTTCTAATGGATAAACTCAAAATGTAAACTAGAAAACAACTATAATGAAGTACATTTTAAACCTGTTAATCTTAACCATTTTATCAACCCCCTTCTCTTTGGCTCAAAAATCGGATGCCAACATCTTTGGTGATGTGCAGGCCGAAGGAGAGCATTTACCTTTTGTAAGTGTCTATTTAAAAGAAACGCAGCATGGTACAATGACCGATTTATCGGGTCACTACATGTTAACGAACCTGCCTGAGGGCGAGCATATTTTAGTTGCCAGCTTAATGGGATACAAGCCCGTTGAAAAAAAGGTTACTATCGTCAAAGGCCAGTCGCAGGAGATCAATTTTGTGATGGAAGAGCAGGTGATGTCATTGGATGATATTGTTATTACCGGTACCAAAACCTTTAAGCGCAAAACAGAATCGGCCGTAGTGGTCAACGTCATGGAAGGCAAGAAGCTTGAAATGCTGCAGGCCGGTACCTTATCTGAAGGATTGGCATTTCAGCCGGGCCTGCGCATGGAAACGGATTGCCAGACATGTAACTACACACAGTTGCGTATGAACGGACTGGGTGGTGCTTATTCACAGATATTGATTAATAGTCGACCTGTATTCAGCCCTTTAACAGGCTTATACGGACTGGAGCAGATACCAACCAATATGATTGAGCGCATTGAAGTAGTACGTGGTGGTGGTTCGGCCTTATATGGGGCAGGAGCCGTTGGTGGTACCGTAAACGTGATCACCAAAGTGCCAGAGTCGAGTTCGTTCTCGGCCTCAACAACACAATCGGTTATTAATGGCGATGCCAGCGACAGTCAGGTGATGGCCAACGCAGGTATTTTAACCGACAGAAAAAATGCCGGGCTAACATTGTTTGCTACCAATCGTAACCGTGAGTCATATGACCATAACGGCGATGGTTTTAGTGAATTGCCCAAGCTAAAGAATAACTCATTCGGCTTCACCTCCTTTTTATTACCGGCACCCAACCATAAGCTGGAGGCTAACTTCTCAAGTATGTATGAGTACCGTCGAGGTGGCGACCGTGAAGATTTACCGGCTTACCTGGCCGAACAGAGTGAAGACCGTACCCACAATGTGTTGATGGGAGGATTGGATTACAGTTTCTCATTCAATGATAACCAGTCGTCATTAGCTGTTTATGTGGCGGGGCAAAAAACCGATCGCGACCATTATACCGGTATTCTACCCGATAAGGGAACGCCCGAGTACCTGCAGCACCTGGAGGAACCACCATATGGAATCACAGAAAACGAAACCTATATGGGAGGGGCTCAGCTGAACCATATGCTGCCCGATTTCTTTGGAGGTAAAAACAACCTGACTTTCGGCGCTGAATACAATTACGACATGGTGGTGGATGAGATCAAAGCCTATGACTATCTGCTTGACCAGACAACACGTAACTTTGGAGCATATGTGCAAAGTGACTGGGAGCTGGCTAAAAAGTGGAACCTCTTAACAGGTGTAAGAACCGATAAGCACAACATGGTGGATAACCTGATATTCAGCCCGCGAGTTTCATTGCTTTACAAGCAAAATGGTATGCAGCTGCGTGGTAGCTGGTCAACAGGATTCAGGGCACCGCAGGCCTTCGATTCAGATATGCACATTGCTTTTGCAGGTGGAGGTATTCAACGTATACAGCTGGCCGACGACCTGGAAGAAGAACGCTCACAAAGCTGGAGTGCGTCCGTCAACTACGATAAGCCAACCGAGAGATATATCTGGGGCGTGACCCTTGAAGGATTCTACACAACCCTTTACGATGCCTTTATTCTTGAAGAAAATGGTACAGACCCCAATGGTAATGTGATATTAGAGAAGCGAAACGGCAGTAACTCAACTGTAAAAGGTATTACCATGGAAGCACGTGCCAACTATAACAAACTATGGCAGCTTGAGGCAGGCTATACCATTCAGTCGAGTCAGTTTGATGAAGCCGTAAACTGGTCGGAAAGCATTGAAGGAACCAAAGATTACCTGCGCACGCCCGATCATTATGGCTACTATACCTTAACCTATAATCCGGTCTGGGGTATTAAAGCAGCCTTATCGGGTGTTTACACCGGATCTATGATGGTACCGCACTTTGGTGCAGGTGAAGATGACGGAACAGGTAATCCGATCGATGATGAGCTGGTGAAATCAGATCCGTTTCTGGAAACCAATATCAAATTAAGCTATGCGCTGGACTGGCGTTATGTTGGTGTAGGAGTCGAATTCTTTGGTGGTGTGCAAAACCTGTTTAACGCCTACCAGGACGACTTTGATAAAGGTAAAAACCGTGACAGTAACTATATTTATGGCCCGGCACGCCCACGTACCATCTTCTTTGGTTTGAAGTTGATGAACCTTTAGGATGTTTGGATATGAGATGTGCGACCTTGGGATGTGAGATGTTATCATCAGATTCTGAGTACATCTTAAGATACTAGTTATTGGCTTGTAAGATTTTTTATAAAAGTAAAGAAACGGTATACATAAAAGGCCTTAAGGTTTCATAACGAAACCTTAAGGCCTTGCTATAATTAAGCCGGCTGATTAGCTCTGTATTTCTCCCCCTATTGCCATTATGGTTTCTTCGGTCTACCGTCCTTCATCCCCTGACACTAAAACCAATTTCTTAATGTACTAAGCTAAATATCTAACAACTAATGTTTATTTTTAGCCGCTATAAATCGATTGAATATGCTTAAAAAGGAACGCTACAATAGAGTCATAGATTACTTCCAGGAACACATGCCGGTTGCCGAAACCGAGTTGCATTATTCCAATCCCTATGAGCTACTGGTAGCAGTTATATTATCGGCACAGTGCACCGATAAACGAGTTAACCTGCTGACACCTGCCATTTTTGAGCGGTATCCCCAACCAGAAGACATGGCTCTGGCAACGCCGGAAGAGATATTTGAATTAATTCGTTCCTGTAGTTACCCCAATAATAAAAGCAAGCATTTGGTGGGTATGGCCAAAATGCTCATTGAAGATTTCAAAGGCATCGTACCCGATGATATCAAAGAGTTGCAAAAACTGCCTGGGGTGGGGCGGAAGACGGCCAATGTGATCGCATCGGTTGTATATGAAAAGCCTGCCATGGCTGTAGATACCCATGTTTTCAGGGTAGCAGCCCGCATCGGACTAACCACCAACTCAAAAACGCCTTTAGACACCGAAAAGCAGCTCGTTAAGTACTTTCCTGAAGAGTTGTTGCCAATTGCCCATCACTGGCTCATTTTACATGGCAGATACGTGTGTATAGCCCGCAAGCCGAAGTGTGGGAGATGTGGGTTAAAGGAATTTTGCCGCTACTACGAGAAAGAGGTGTATAGCGTGAAGTAAGGTGTGCTTTTTCTTTTATTACTTTTGTGTAGATAGCTACTTGCAGCGGAATGTGCAATAATTGATTAGCATTTGACACTAAAAAAGGGTAACTCAATGAGCTACCCTTTTCAATATATTAATATACTTCTCTTTACTTTTTAAGACGAGCAATGCTTTCAGTCAATGTCTTGATTTTAGCCTCGGCATCAGCTTTTTTCTGACGTTCTTTAGCAACAACAGCTTCCGGCGCACTGCCAACAAAGCGTTCGTTACCAAGCTTCTTCATCACACCTTTCAAAAAGCCTTCCTGGTGAGCCAGGTCCTTCTCCAGCTTAGCAATTTCAGCTTCAACATCAATTAAACCATCCATAGGAACGAAGTATTCGCTGGTGCGAACCATAAACGAAACGGCACCTTCCACTTTTTCATCCACCATGGTCAACTCGCTTAAGTTGGCAAGTTTAGTTAGTATTGCGTTGAAATCAGTTGCAAACTCTTCGCCTGCTAAAATGCTTAAAGAAAGAGCGTCTTTCATTGGTATGTTCTTTTCTTTACGAATGGTACGAACACCACCTACTGCTTCCTTCAGCATTTCAAATTTTTCTAACAATGCAGTATCGGCCCCGGTAACGGTTGGCATATCAACCTTCATGATGCTTTCTCCGCCTTTGCGTTCCTCAAGTGCCTGCCACAGTTCCTCGGTAATAAAAGGCATAAACGGATGTAGTAAGCGCAGCATTTTATCAAAGAACATGCATGTTGCTTCGTAAGTTTTAGCATCCAAAGGTTGCTGGTAAGCTGGCTTAATAGCCTCAAGGTACCACGATGAGAATTCTTGCCAGAAAACGGTGTAAACGGTCATCAATGCATCAGAGATACGGTACTTACTAAAATGATCGTCTAATATCTGAATGGTTTGATCTAATTTGGCATCAAACCAGGCAATGGCTTGTTTGGCAGACTCTGGCTGCTCAATATTGTTATCAATTTCCCATCCTTTAACCAATCGGAATGCATTCCATATTTTATTGGCAAAGTTACGCCCTTGTTCCGGTTGGCTTTCGTCGAATAACAAATCGCCACCGGCAGGTGAGCAAAATAGCATACCAATACGAACGCTATCGGCACCATACTTATCGATCAAATCTAATGGATCGGGTGAGTTACCGAGCGATTTAGACATTTTACGGCGTTGCTTATCACGCACCATTCCGGTAAAATAAACATTCTTAAACGGAAGGTCACCTTTAAACTCGTAACCGGCAATAATCATTCGTGCTACCCAGAAAAAGATAATGTCGTGTCCCGTAACCAAGTCGGAAGTAGGATAGTAGTATGCCAGATCTTCTGGTTTTTCAAAACCGGTAAATGGCAATAGCCATGAAGAAGCCCAGGTATCTAATACATCGTCATCCTGGCGCAAATCGTCTATAGTTAAATTAGCATTACCTGTTTGTTCTTTGGCTTGCTCCAGTGCTTTTTCTTTGGTTTCGGCAACAAAATACGAATTATCCTCAAGGTAAAACACTGGTATTTGATGGCCCCAGTATAACTGACGCGATACACACCAGTCTTTAACATTTTCCATCCAGTGGCGGAAAACATTTTTAAATTTTGGCGGATGAAACTGAACGGTATCGTTCATTACATTATTGAGGGCCGGCTTCGAAATTTCGTCCATTTTAAGATACCATTGCGCCGATAGTTTTGGCTCAATAGCAACATGTGTACGCTCCGAGTACCCCACCTTATTATTGTAATCCTCAATTTTTACAATATTACCTGCTTCTTCAAGCACAGGAATAATATTTTTACGAACATCAAATCGATCTTCGCCAATAAATAGTTCAGCAGCTTCGCTCAAGGTACCGTTATCATTAAAAATATCGATAACTTTCAGGTTATGCTTCAATCCTATTTCGTAGTCATTAACATCGTGAGCCGGTGTAATTTTTAAGCAACCCGTACCAAACTCCATATCCACATATGAATCCTGAATAATTGGGATAACACGGTTGACCAATGGTACAATAACATTTTTACCTTTCAGGTGCTTAAAACGTTCATCGTCTGGATGTACACATACGGCTGTATCGCCCAAAATAGTTTCGGGGCGGGTAGTAGCAATAGTTACATATTCATCGCTACCTTCAATTTTATATCTTAAGTAATAAAGCTTACCCTGTTTCTCTTTGTAAATTACCTCTTCGTCAGAAAGTGCAGTTAAGGCAGCAGGATCCCAGTTTACCATTCGTACCCCACGATATATTAAGCCTTTGTTGTATAACTCAACAAACGACTTGATAACGCCTTCAGAGCGTTCGTCATCCATGGTAAAATAGGTGCGATCCCAATCGGCCGAGGCGCCCATTTTTTGCAATTGCTTTAGAATGATTCCACCATATTCGTCAGTCCAGTCGTAAGCATGCTTCAAAAATTCTTCGCGGCTGAGCTCTTTTTTATCAATGCCGCGCTCTTTAAGTCGGTTAACCACTTTAGCTTCTGTTGCAATAGAAGCATGATCGGTACCTGGTACCCAGCAAGCATTTTTGCCCATCATGCGCGCACGACGAATCAGAATATCCTGAATCGTATTGTTTAGCATGTGACCCATGTGCAAGACGCCAGTGACGTTTGGTGGCGGCATTAATATTGTATAAGGTTCGCGCTTATCTGGTTCTGAATGAAATAACTTTTGATCCATCCAGTACTTATACCACTTGTCTTCGGTAGCAGACGGGTTGTACTTGCTTGCAATTTCCATAATTGTAATTGTCTTTCTTCTGTTTTTACATTTTCATCAATAGCCATTTGCTAATGACGTGATTATATAAGTCTGCAAAAATAAGAAAAAAAACAGTGTTGTTATAACGTTATACTATAAGTATTATTAAAGAATTGCTGCCTGTTGTAACTTGTTTCAGATAGCTGCTGTTTACAGGTTAATAGGCTATCAATTGAATTGTAAAGGGAATTGTTATTGTAATTTTCTGCCCTTCTTTTCAGTTTAAAAAGGCAATTAATATATTTTTGTGCCATGGATGCTCAGGAAAAGATTAAAGACTATTTACGGGAGAGGAAACTAAAGGCAACACCTATTAGGGTCGAGCTGCTTAAGTTGTTAAAAGAAAGGGCTTCGGCGGTTCCATATTCAGACATTCAGGACAACCTTAAGAACTTTGACCGTGTGACGCTTTATCGAACCATTAATGCATTGATCGATAGTGGTATCGTACATAAAGCTTCAACTTCGGGAGATGAAACCTACTATGCTTTATGTACCCCTGAATGTTCGCAGGATTGCCATAATCACGAACATATTCATTTTAAATGTACCCGCTGCAACGAGGTGTCATGCATACATGCCAGGCAAAGCATAGAAATCACAATTCCCGAACATCAGATTGATGAAATCTCGGTTGAGGTAAGCGGATTATGTAAAGCATGCCTCGAACATTTAAATGATTAATTCGACTTGTTAATCATATTGTTTTAATAGGTAATAGCAAATAAAAAAAGGGCAACCGCTGTATGGTTGCCCTTTTCTGTGCATTATCGTTAACTACGACCTTGGGTGGAATTGAATAAGAGTATTCTTTAAATATTCCTTATCAAGGTGCGTGTAAATTTCAGTGGTAATAATAGATTCGTGTCCAAGCATTTCCTGCACAGCTCTCAGGTTAGCGCCTCCGTCAATTAAGTGAGTAGCAAATGAATGACGGAAGGTGTGAGGGCTGATGTTTTTCTCAAATCCAAGTTTCTTGGTGAGATTCTTGATTATAGTAAAGATCATAACGCGTGAAAGCTTATGCCCGCGGCGATTTAAGAACAAAATGTCCTCGTCTTCTTTATTGATCTTTAATGTACGGCGATATTCGCTCAGGTACAGGTTGATCTCTTTGATGGCTTTGGAACTGATTGGTACTAAGCGCTCTTTGTTTCCTTTTCCTTCAATTTTAATAAATCCCGATTCGAAGAATAGGTTAGAGATTTTAAGTTCAATAAGTTCAGAAACGCGAAGTCCACAACTGTAAAGGGTTTCTAAAATTGCCTTGTTGCGTTGTCCTTCAGATTTCTTCAGATCAACAGAGTTGATAATAGTGTCAATTTCTTCTACCGACAGAATATCAGGTAGTTTACGTCCGATCTTTGGTGATTCAAGCAGTGCGGTAGGATCTTTTTCTACCTTTTCTTCAATTAATAAGAACTTGTAGAATGATTTGATTCCACTGATAACACGCGCTTGTGTACGAGGGCTGATTCCCCTGTCACCAATCCATTGCATCATCTCCTTGAGGTCTGCAAGAATAACGTCTTCAGGTCCTTTCTTTTTTCCCTTGTCTTCTAAGAAAGTAACCAGCTTTGTTAGATCAGTAATGTAGGCATGAATAGAATTTTCAGATAATCCTTTCTCAATTTTAAGGTAACTTCTGAATTCATTAATTTCTGATTCCCAATTCATAATTTAACAATTTAAAATGTTTCCCGATTAATTCATTATCAGTAAAAATAAAAATTGAACTGATAACAAGCAATAAAGCTACGGAAAAATTTAAAATAATGTTTATTTTCCCTATAAAATTTAAAATATTTAGGTTGCTTTTTTATTCCAACAAACTATCGTAATTTTGCAGCGATTAATAATAGTAGCGGATGAACTTGTTAATAATAAACGGTCCCAATTTAAATTTGCTTGGCAAGCGTGAGCCCTCAGTATATGGAAGTGAATCTTTTGATGATTATTTAAACAAGCTCGTTGGTGAATATACTGATGATGCAATTTCTTACTATCAGTCAAATAATGAGGGAGATATAATAGATAAATTGCATGAAGTAGGATTTGATATTGACGGTATTATTATTAATGCAGGTGCATATACGCATACATCATTGGCCATAGCCGATGCCATATCAGCCATAAAAAGTCCAGTTATTGAAGTTCATATTAGTAATGTGCATAAACGGGAAGCGTTCAGGCATAACTCATACCTGTCGGCAGTTTGCCAGGGTGTTATTGCCGGATTTGGTTTAGATTCTTACCGTTTGGCTATTGAAGCTTTAAAAAGATCGAAATAGAATAATTCCAATTAATATATTAATTAAACTCTGCTTAAGGTTGGGGAAGAACCTTATTCAGAATAGTAGTAATTGTTGCATACCACCAAGAAAAATTGATTATGAAGAAGTTTACCAAAATTGTTGCTACAATTTCGGATCGCAATTGTGATGTTGATTTTCTTAAGAAGCTTTACAAATCAGGGATGAACGTTGTTCGTTTGAACACTGCTCACCAGGATTTCGAAGGTGTTCTTAAAGTAATAACCAATGTAAGAGCTGTCTCTGACAAAATTGCCATTTTAATTGATACAAAAGGGCCGGAGATCAGAACAACAAAGTGCGAGGAAGACATCGAATTGAAGACAGGTGATGTATTGAAGGTAAAAGGTGATTTAGATTGCTTTTCATCAAATGAGTGCATTTGTGTTAGTTACCCTGACTTTGTAAAAGACATGCCTGTTGGAGGTCAGATCTTGATCGATGACGGTGAGGTTGCTATGGAAGTGACATCTAAAGAAGAGGAGCACTTGGTTTGTAAGGTTTTAAATGACGGCACTGTTGGAAGTCGCAAGAGTGTAAACGTTCCTGGTGTACGTATCAACCTGCCTTCAGTAACTGAGAAGGATCGTAATTTTATCAAGTTTGCTGCGCAAAATAACATTGATTTTGTTGCTCACTCTTTCGTGCGTAACAAGGAAGATGTTATTGAAGTTCAGCAGATCTTAAATGAAATGGAAAGCCCGATGAAAATTGTGGCTAAGATTGAGAACGAAGAAGGTGTTGCAAACCTGGATGAGATACTGGAGCATGTTCATGGTGTGATGGTTGCTCGTGGTGACCTGGGTATTGAAATTCCACAGGAAAAGATCCCTGGTATTCAGCGTCGTATGATCCGTAAGTGTGTTGAGGCTAAAAAGCCGGTTATTGTTGCTACTCAGATGTTGCATACAATGATCAAAAACCCACGTCCTACACGTGCGGAGGTAACCGATGTGGCCAACGCTATATACTACCGTACTGATGCTATCATGTTAAGTGGTGAAACTGCCTATGGTAACTACCCCGTTGAAGCGGTTAAAACAATGGCTAAAATTGCCAAAGAGGTTGAAGCTTCAAAAGATAGTCGTTACGATATTCCTGTTTTACACGATACTAATGATATTACTGCATATTTATCAGATACAGCTGTAAGAGCCAGTAAAAACTTAAATATTAAAGCGGTATTAACAGATAGCTTAACAGGCAAAACAGCTCGTTATTTAGCGGCATTCAGAGGTACTTGTCCAGTTTATGCTTTATGTTACAATGCCAATGTCGGACGCCAGTTAGCATTGTCTTATGGTGTTGTTCCCCGCTTGATGGAAGACGGTAGCTCTAAGAAAGAGATTCTAAAGAAAACTTTAAAGAAGCTATTAAAGAAAGAGGTATTGATCGAGGATGATTTGGTAGCCTACTTAGGAGGTAGCTTTGGTATCGGCGGCGGTACTACTTACCTGGAGGTGATTACTGTTAAAGCACTATTGAAGAAAGTAGAAAAAGAGTAAGTATCTTTTACAGATAATACAAAGAAGGTGTTGCCGTTTGGTAACACCTTTTTTTGTGTATTATTTTATATCGCACAGGTCTTTTGTGTGCAGCCTTTGTAGTAAGTTCCATCCACAAGACTTTCTAATATAGAAACGTAATACAACATCTAAAAACGGATCACGTACAAAAGTTAGGTCTAATCTGGAAATGTTTAATTTTGTGGTAAATTAGAATTAAACTAAAGAGCTTATTAAGGAAGTTATCAGCTTTTTTCTATAAGCATAATACACCAGCTTGTATATAAGATATTTCTTAGGCTGAATTGAAAATCGACGCAGTCAAAGCCTAAAACATCACAACAAGGGGCAACGCCCCTTGTGAGATTAATCGATTAACTATCAGGCTGTAAGTCTGAAACTATCGCCAATAATATTCAGGCTTGTATTCCAGGTTATACTCCTTAAAAAACATCTCAATCTCCTCTTGATAGGATAAATGCTTATGATGTTCTTTTGGGTTGATTATGATAATGATTGTCCCATAGTTTATGGATAAGCGTATTATAAATGTTCCAGACCTACAGTCTGGATTGTCATTGTATATATGTGCTTGGGGCGTTGCCCCAAGTTTTGATGTATCAGGCTTTCAGCCTGACATACAGCTATAATATTATTTAATTTTTCATCAACGGAGAAACTGAAATTTCAGTTAATCACCCTAAACCTAATATAATAAAGACAGATGGCTGTTTAGAGGGGTGACAGATGTGAAGTTCTTTCTCTATCGTTTGTGTAAAATTTATGCCTGGACCCAGAAATTGGTTGTGATCCATACAACATCTAAAAACAACAAAAGCCCACCGGAAATGATGAGCTTTTGCGGTCTGGACGGGACTCGAACCCGCGACCTCCGGCGTGACAGGCCGGCATTCTAACCAGCTGAACTACCAGACCTAAAATTGAAGTTAAAACAAGCGGTCTGGACGGGACTCGAACCCGCGACCTCCGGCGTGACAGGCCGGCATTCTAACCAGCTGAACTACCAGACCAGTTTTATCTTCATTTATTTCTAGTGAAACTAAACAAGCGGTCTGGACGGGACTCGAACCCGCGACCTCCGGCGTGACAGGCCGGCATTCTAACCAGCTGAACTACCAGACCAGTTTAATTTCATTTCAGTCTTTTTGATGAGCTTTTTTCCGTTTGAAAATCGCCTGCTTTCCTTTATTAATACCGCTTTGATTGGGTACCCCTGTTTCTGAAAGCGATGCAAAGATAAGTCTTCTTTTCTATTATGCAATACTTTTTTTCAATAGAAATGCTGCTTTTATTTCTTCTTTTAGTCTTGATCATTTGTTGTCAGTCATTTAAGAGGCTCAAAAAAATGTGATTTTTTTTATCAGATATGATTAGAACGTGCAAACACTGCATTTTTCAAGTAAAACAATGAATCCGGATAGGGAAAGTTATTGTTGTTGTTTGTTAGTTAGAAGGCGAAATTCTGCGTACAAAAACAGTTTTCTTTAAGGGACCGCCTCATTTTATGCTTTGTTGAAGAATAGGGTTGAAGAAAGTCACTTGTTGCTGCCCTGTGAAGCCATATTTTAATTTTGGGTAGTTAGTCCTGTCATTTGACCGCTTAATCTAAAAGTTCGGGCATTTCGCCTAATAGCGTTGCTTACATCACAACTTTAATAGTGTTTACCCGTAGAATTTAGCCAGTGGAAGATTACAGGAAGGGCTGTGATTGTGTTGTAATTAGTAAGCCATTACTATAGATCGCAACTAAGCATGAAGATAAGGAAAATATAATTGCATGTACTTTCCTGAAAGATATAAGTCGTGGAGACTGAAGTAGGGAGACCAGTTACATTGGGGAATGTAGCAAGGGCCGGTTGGGAGGATGCTCGCAACCGGCTTTTTTTATAGTTCCTGAATAATGTTATTGATTGCCTGCCAGAAGCGAATATGAAAAGCCATGCTTTCCTCATCGAGGTATTGGTTTAAATACTTGCCTTCAGCATCGGGCTCAAAGGTGTATTTTCGTGACTGAAGAAAGAATTGTGAGCGCTCGGGGTGAAACTGCACACCAAATACATTGGGGTAATGCGCGTGAAACATAGCTTCAATTACTTTTTCATCGCTCGATGTTGCTCCAATAATAAAACCTTTCCCTAGATTCTCAACCGCCTGGTGGTGATAACTGTTGATCAAAGGACTGAGCTCCGGATCTGTTTTTGTAAGGTTGGGGAAGAAATAATCCTTAAATAGTATTCGGTGAAAATGCGAGCCAGCCAAATTTTTATCTTCATGCTTTTTCATTTTACAGTAAAAATTCCTGTGCACCTCTTCATTATCTAAATGAGCCAGCCCTTTTGTTTCTTTACTGTCGAATAGTTCCGTAGGGATATCCTGTATAAGCGTGCCACCAGTGGCTATGTTCATTGTTTGCATGCCAAGGCAGATCCCAAATATCAGATAGTTGGAGTTGTCTTCCAGAAAGGCAGTGTGCTCAGTGTTTTGATAACCGCCTAACAGATGGTAAATAAAAGAGGCTTCAAAATAATGCCTGTAAGGATCGGTTATTTTTGTTGCAGGATGAATATCTTCACCATAAATGCAGGGCGGGATATCGGGACCACCAAAGAAAATAATACCTTCACTTTCGTTAAAGAGGTGACGAAATGTTTCACTGTTTGCATTTTGGCAAAACAGGCTATCGGCATAAAGTGTGTCTCTTAACTCAACTAATCTTAAATTGAGGTGGGGTAAGGTATCAAGCATCGCCTCAGATTTTGAGTAATCGTATACTTCATCTTTATGATACAAACCAATAAGTTCGGTGTGCGAAATATCGATAAGCTTATTCTGATGTAAGGCTTCGATAACCTCTATGGTTGAGGTAGTTGGGTGTGCCAGTAATATGCGTTTGTTAAACTGTTGGGGCAGAGGGCTGAGTAATTGGGCACTCAGGTTAAAGGAACAAAGCAGCAGTAGCAGGATCAGGCTTCTCATAGTATAATTGTTTTGAGCTTCTAAAATACAAAAAAAAGCGACTGTCAGGCATTGGTGTGACAGTCGCTTGTACCATATTAAATGGTGTCGAAGTTATATATTGATTGGGATTTACAGCTTAGATCGATTCATACTCATCATTTATTGATCGTGTCTGATCTGCAATGTCGATCTTTATTCCATTTTCTATTGTCTCTGCCATGTTGTTGTCAACAGGCTTTGGAGTAAAAGTTTTACTTGTTGATGACGTTTCTGCTACATCCTTGATCCTGAAGAAGGAAACAGTTTCTTTCATTTGTGCAGCTTGCGAGGATAGCTCCTCTGCTGTTGATGCCAATTCTTCTGAAGAGGCTGCATTTTCCTGGGTGATATTGGCCAGTTGCTGCACACCTGTGTTAATTTGGTTGACTCCGGCACTTTGCTCTTTACTTGAAATATTTATCTCCTCAACCAGCTGGGTGGTTTTTTGAATTTCCGGCACCAGGGTCTTTAGCATTCTGCCTGATTTTTCTGCGATTTCAACACTTGTGGCTGCCAGTTCCGTTATTTCACGTGCAGCTCGTTGTGTTTGTTCAGCCAGCTTTCGTACCTCACTGGCAACAACAGCAAAGCCTTTCCCGTTCTCACCTGCCCTGGCAGCTTCTACCGCTGCATTAATGGCCAGTAAATCAGTTTTGTGAGAGATGTCGTTAATGATAAAGATCTTTTCAGCGATCTGTTTAATTGCTTTGTTCGATTCCTCTACAGCCACCTGGCCTTCATTCATTTCCAATGCCGTTTTATTGGCAATTTGTTCTGTACGTTTGGCATTATCGGCGTTTTGTGAAATGCTGCTTGTCATTTCTTCAATGGATGACGATATTTCTTCACTGGAAGCGGCTTGCTCAGTTGACCCGGCAGATAATTGTTCCGATGAAGTGCTCAATTGATTACTTACCGTAGCAAAACTGTCAGAAGCCATCGTTATTTCTTCGATAATGATTTTTAGTCGGTTAACCATCTGGATAAGTGCCTCATCAAGTTCTCCTTCAAAGTCATTTTTATTCATTGAATTAAGAACAAGCAGGTTACCTTTTGACACTTCAGTTGCAACCGTTACACTTTTGCGAAGCTTATTGATCATCAGTTGCACATCTGTTAGTAAAACGCCGATTTCATCCTGGTTCTTAATCTCAACGTTTTTAGAAAAATCACCATGAGCAACTGCATTTACCGCCGTTTGGGCAGAGCGCAGACCATTTTGAATGCTTGAAAGGGTAAGCATCAGCAAGGCTATGGTTATCATTAAAAACAGAACGATGAGGATTATGATGTTTCGAATAGTAGCATTGATTGAATTT
Source organism: Carboxylicivirga agarovorans (assembly GCF_050589845.1). NCBI lineage: Bacteria > Pseudomonadati > Bacteroidota > Bacteroidia > Marinilabiliales > Marinilabiliaceae > Carboxylicivirga > Carboxylicivirga agarovorans. The sequence continues at coordinate 21,258 of NZ_JBNGPA010000014.1, forward strand.
TCACTCTCATTTTCAATGGCCGCTACAATTTCTTCAATCTCAGGTTCTGTTTTATGAATGGTGGCTCTCAATTGCCCTTTAATACCTTCCTTTTCACTTAAGCCAATTCTTTCATCAATACTGATAATGTTATTAAAAGCCTGCTGATAGTTCTTCAGTCGCATAATCAGTATATCCTTCTTACTGTCGGTAAGTTGTCTGCTGTTCTTTATTTGTTGAACGAACGAATTAACAGCATCGTTTAGCTTTTTTTGGTACGAAATATCTTTTCTCAGCAGGTAATCCTTTTCATGTTTACGAAGCAATAACTGCTGGGCTGCAATGAAATTGGCATCATTATAGTTTTCTTCCAGGGCCTTGACTGCCATTCGCATTTCGCCAATACGACCATAGTCTTTTAAGCCTCTGTCGGTCAAAAGTTGAACTAAACTGCCAAAGTGCTTCTCGTATTCCTCAAAATCAGCCTTCAGAACTTCAAGGTTACTGACAAGGTTATACTTTTCAATATAACTGCTGGCAAGTAATACCTCCAGTGTTTTAAGGTTGCTCATTTTTACTTCTTTGAAAGTAGTGAGGTATTTACTTTGCTCAGTTTCAAAATAATCGTAGTTGACTAACTCTCTCAGCATAAAATCTTTTTCGGCTTTACGCATCATTAGCATGTTGGTGTGCACCTGGTTGGCCATAGCCAGGTGATCGTGTAGTTTATCTACTCTTTTAAACGACAGGTATGTCATGGTGCCAATAATCAAAAGCACCAAGGCAATAGCGACAATAAGCCCTGTGAGCTTTTGTCTGATTGTAATTTTTCCCATTATTCAAGTTATTTTCAGGCTATGCCTGATGAATTCCCAATATGATGTACTGTTTTTTAACGGATTATTGCAGTGGCGGTTTCATCTTTTTTGCCTTTGTTAAGTGTGATCTCAGATACAATAAAAGACATTTAGGTCTCTAATGTACGGTAGTGGTGAAAAACAAGAGAATGAGTGAGCAATGTTAAATTTTGTTCTTTAACAGTTTGAATGATATATGCATGATACGTGTCACTATTGGCATTACCTCAGGGATTTGTCAAATGGAACGGATGCGTGTATTAGAGACGTTTTTGATAGAATATAAGTGTGACTCAAAACAAAAGGCGAAGCTGTCGGTTATTTACATTAAGAATTAAAACAATACTCTTATTTTTTCGCTAATTAAAATCTATTTACCCTATGAGCGTATTAGTAAATAAAGACTCTAAAGTTATCATACAAGGATTTACCGGCAGTGAAGGAACCTTTCACGCCACCCAAATGATAGAATACGGAACCAATGTTGTTGGAGGAGTAACGCCTGGAAAAGGAGGTACCCAACATCTTAATCTACCTGTTTTTAATACTGTAGCAGAAGCTGTTACAAAGGTAGGAGCCGATGTGGCCGCCATATTTGTTCCGCCTCCGTTTGCTGCTGATGCTATTATGGAAGCTGCCGATGCGGGTGTAGAGGTAATTGTAACCATCACTGAAGGTATACCTACGGCCGATATGGTTAAGGTAAAGGATTATATAACGGGTCGTGATGTGCGATTGGTTGGCCCTAATTGTCCTGGTGTTATCACGGCTGATGAATGTAAGGTTGGCATTATGCCCGGCTTTGTATTCAAGAAAGGTAGGGTTGGAGTTGTTTCAAAATCGGGAACCTTAACCTACGAAGCAGCTGATCAGATCGTCAAAGCCGGATTGGGAATTTCAACGGCAATTGGAATTGGGGGAGATCCGATAATTGGAACAACCACCAAAGAAGCTGTTGAGTTATTCATGAACGATGATGAAACAGATGCTGTCATAATGATTGGTGAGATCGGTGGTACAATGGAGGCAGATGCGGCTCGCTGGATAAAAGAGAACGGTACCAAGCCTGTTGTTGGTTTTATTGCCGGACAAACAGCTCCTAAAGGACGTCGAATGGGGCATGCGGGTGCTATTATTGGTGGTAAAGATGATACTGCTGCCGCTAAAATGGCTATTATGCGTGAATGTGGTATTCATGTTGTTGACTCACCTGCCGATTTAGGGGTGATGGTTAAGCGAGCACTTGAAAGTGTTGCCAGTGTTTAAAGAAGCGCAATAAATAGATATGAGTCATTTAAGCTTTAAATATTGATTGGTATTTTAATTGGAATGGACAGGCTATCCGTGTTGGATAGCCTGTTTTTTTATCCTGGTAAACTTTCATTCTATTAATAGATTGTATTTATCCAGCTCTGCATATAAATGTAGGAGTTATCTTTATCAAGATTATGCCTGCCTGCACGATAAAAACTAAATTTCGTAACACGGTTACAGATATTAATCTTAATACTTCACCTTATTTTATCGTAAAGTATTGCACTTCGCTTGCTATAGCCTTCGGGTTTGTAGTGACCCTGCTTCGGTATTTGTTCGGCAGTTCTTCGGTAATCCTTCGGTAATTGTTCGCTTACGCGCGTAGCCGAACAATTACCGAAGAAATACCGAAGAAGACCCGTTTATGGCCCGAAAATGCCTCGAAATAGGGTCAGATGAGCTCAAAAATGGCTTGTTTAGCTTCATTTTTGGGGAATTTCATGCAAAATACCCTGTTATTCTAACGTTTGCTTGTTAATGTTTTGGTGCTAAAAGGTATGTTTTTTAGCTTAAGTAGTTTATATTGAGTGATGTGTGGTTTTTGTCAAATTACAATGCATGCATTGTAATTGACCTGGTCTTCCAGAGTTTATATGTTTGCATAAAACATTAAGTTCAAATCCAAACAATGCAATCATCATGAAAATCAATCACCAGTTTTTCAACAACAGATTTCCTGTTCCTGATTTCGACAATCAGGCTTTAGTTCGCCAAGCACTGCATGGTGTTAACGGGTACAGGGTTTCCAACTTCTTAATTGTTGCCCCGTACTCCCCTCTGTTTGATAGTATTCAAATACCTGGTCTTGTCAGATGAATGCATGGATTAATGTTCTGTTACAAACTAGTTTCGTCCAACCTTAAAATATTCAACCTGTCGTTGCAGTTCATTGGCAAAAGCGTTTAGTTCATCAGCACTTTGCGCTAGAGTATCAGCCAGCGATGCATTCTTTTGAGTACCATTATTCAACTGTTGAAGTGCACTTGAAATTTGCTGGATACCCATATTTTGCTCGATGCTGGCAGAGGATATTTCGTCAACAAGTGAGGAGGTTTTCTCTATTTCCGGCACCAGGTCTTCCATATCATTGCCCGCACGCTCTGAAATCATTAAAGCCCTGCGTGATAGTTTTTCTATGTCAGAAGCTGCATTCTGACTTCTTTCAGCCAGTTTTTTTACTTCTGCAGCAACAACCGAGAAGCCTCGTCCAGCCTCGCCTGCACGGGCAGCTTCAACAGCAGCGTTCAGTGACAGTATATTTGTTTGAGAGGCAATATCCTGAATAATGGAAATGCGTTCGGCGACTGAGCCCATGGCTTCGCGCATCCTTTGGGTTGATTGGTTACTGTTCTTGACGCTTTCCAGTGCTGAATGAGACAACTGGGCTGTTGTTTTAGCATTTTCTGTATTCTGTTCGATGTTAGCCGTCATCTCTTCTATTGCAGATGATACTTCTTCTGATGATGATGCCATTGAGGTAGCTGCATCTGACAAAGAGCTTGAATCCTGCTCAAGTTTATCGGAAGCATTTTGTATCAGACCTGAATTTTCACGGATCATGTTAACCACCACAGTCAGTTTTTCCTGCATATCCAATAATGAATTATTGAGTACATCCAGTTCATCATCTTCCTTTTTATATGACATTTCACCGGTTAGATCTCCTGCTGAAATGTTGGAAGTAATTTTGGTAGAAAGGATGATAGGATTCGTGATTTTTCCTGAAACAATATAGATTAGGATGGCTATGATAATAATGGCTGAGGCACCAATGATCAGCATGATCAAAAGGATCCAGTTGGCTTCTGCTGTTAAAGTCTTTTTAGGTGTTTGAATAAGCACGTACCATGGGCTGGTGCTTTTACCAGCGAATATGGGGGAGATAGTAAATACATAATTCATCTCGTCGTATTCATCCTCAAACATCAATGCCCCCTTATTGGCAGCTATCAGCTTTTCTGAGCTGATTGTGGTGAATGTTTCACTTATTGGTTTACCAAGTAAATTGATATCATCACTTCCTAAAATAACGCCCTTGTTTGAAATTAACCAGGACTTTGAAGATTCGAATGGTTTGATATTGGCCACATAGTCGGGAAAAGCTTTAAGTGACATGTCAATACCAACCACACCAATGGCTGTTGAATTGTCGGTCATTGGAACAATCAGGGTTGTCTCAAGTACCTTGTCATTTTCATTGTCACCGTATTGGTACCAATACGGTTCAACCAGTGTTTCTTCTTTGCTTTCTAATATATCGTAATAAGGAGAAGGTTTAATGCCGTCAACGTCGCGAATGATATCTTTTTGTTTCAGGTCGCCTTCTTCACGAGAGAGTGTCGAAGTTAGACGGCCAGGTTTATCACCCCAGTCAGGATCAATGACCTCGTACTGGAAACAGTTCCAGACAGCCAGGTACGATGATTCTTGTTCAGCAACTTTTTCCATTGAGGCATTAAAAAGTGGTGCCATCATGTTCCAATCGGCTTTATAGCTTGATTGAAATGTTAGGGCAAGTGCCCTTGCTACACCCATGTGTGACGACAATTGCGTGTTAATTTCTTCAGCTGCTTTCTGGGTTTCTTCAGTCAGTACATGTTTGTTGGCTTCAATAAACGAACGCCGGATAACTATTAATGACACTGTCAGAAAGATGCAAAAAACGGCACCAACAGTGAGGATAGTAAAGCTAGCCAGCTTTTTCTTAAGAGTGAACTTCATTCTCGTTTAGGTATTATGTTGTAGATTCCGAATTCTATACAAAAATATAATTCCGTACATATTATCGTTAAATAAATTGATGAAAAGCAACTATTAAGTGATAGATGTATTGCCTTTGATAAATTAATACCAGATAATTTTAAAGTCATCATGTCGTAATTAACAGTTAAAGAATGGTCAAGTCAGTTGTTTTAAGGTGTAAGTTTGTTTAGTCCATTGTTTCAGACATCCGTCTCCATTGTGTTTGGAGCGTAAATGTGCATTTCAACAAAAAAAATAGCGAAAAGCTAAGAATTGTTCTATTTTTGTCGGGTTAAGTTTGAAACAGATAGTTGAGGAGTGGCTTAACTATAAATTTAACGCACTATTTTTTTGTAATGATGAGCAGGTCATTGAAAACAAGGCTCGTCAAAACTTATAAATAAAACAATATGAAGTTACTAGAAGGAAAAACAGCCATTGTAACTGGTGCTGCACGAGGCATTGGTAAGGCTATTGCTATTCGTTTTGCACAGGAAGGTTGTAATGTTGCATTTACTGACTTAGTAATTAACGAGGCAGCAGAAGAAACTCAAAAAGAACTTGAAGCATTTGGTGTAAAAGCTAAGGGATATGCTTCTGATGCCAGTAATTTTGAAGACACGCAAAAAGTAGTAGCTGAAATCGCTAAAGATTTTGACTCTATCGATATTTTGATCAACAACGCCGGTATCACAAAAGATACTTTGTTGATGCGTATGACTGAAGATCAGTGGGACGCTGTTATCAATGTGAACTTAAAATCAGTGTTTAACTTCACTAAAGCTGTTCAGCCAACCATGTTGCGTCAGCGTTCAGGCTCTATCGTTAACATGAGCTCTGTGGTAGGTGTAAGTGGTAATGCTGGTCAGGCAAACTACTCAGCTTCAAAAGCTGGAATGATTGGATTTACCAAGTCAATTGCTAAGGAATTAGGATCACGTGGTATTCGCTCCAATGCAATTGCTCCAGGTTTTATCATCACTGAAATGACTGGTAAATTGCCAGAGGATGTAAAGAAAGACTGGGAACAAAAAATTCCTTTGAAACGCGGTGGTACACCAGAAGATGTGGCTAATATCTGTGTATTCTTAGGTTCTGATTTGTCTGCTTATGTTAGTGGTCAGACTATCCATGTTTGTGGTGGTATGAATATGTAAGAGTTTCAAATTATATTGACAGAAGGGTGGTTTTTTAACCACCCTTTTTTATTTTTATAGAAAATTACATTTGGCACTAAATTTGTTAACAGAAGTTAAGCTTCCGGGCATTTTTATTTAATAAAGATGTTATGAAGTTCTTGAACCGAACACTCTAAAATTCATATGATTAAAAAAGTCCCAATTTATTTTCTGTATCTATTGATACTGGTGTCATGTAAACCATTTGAACTGATGCGCTATGACGTTCTTCGTCCTGCTACGTATACGATACCATTAGAAATAAAGTCCATTGTAATTGTCGACAATGCTTATCCTTATAATCCTGATAATGCCCATTTGGCTACCGTATTGGGAGATGAGGTGCGTTTGGATACCATCAGGGTAGATACCTTTTCAACTGTTATTATCAACCAACTCCAGCAAGAGTTGGATTTTCGCCGTTTTTTTGATACTGTATATGTTGATACGCTGAAGTATAATTCGGTTGAAAATGACTCTCCAATAAGAAGGCTAACACATAATCAGATTATTGATATCTGTAATAAGTACAATGTTGATGCTGTTTTGTCACTTGATGCCGCCATGTATAATACGAAAATTAAAGTTGAGGACATGGAGGTGGAATATTTTGCTACAATGGATATTTCAGGTTTTGTTTACTGGAATTTTTTCGATGGGTATTCAACAGAACCACTTTTTTCAAGCTCTCAAAATGATACATTGTACTGGAGTGGTGTTGGGGCCGATGTAAATGGCTCGGTAAGTATGTTTCCAGGTATAAAAGAAGCGACCATTGAGGTCGGGCATTACATGGGAGAAATGTTTGCCGATGAGATGGTCCCTTACTGGGAGCCTGTTGTAAGAAAACTCTATATTACAGGTAATCCACACTTTGTCAATGCAGCTGAGTGGTTAAGTAAAGATAATCGCTATGAAGCTGAGAAACTATGGGGTTATATATACCAGCATGGTAATTCGCGTGAGAAAGGAAAGGCAGCTAACAATATTGCTGTTTCAATGGAGGTCAGGGGTGATTTAGAACTTGCCATGGAATGGGCCTATAAGAGTTATGATGCCTTTAATACCAAAGGGGTGGTTGGAACAAGTGAGGAAAGCAGAACAGCTAAACAGTTGTATGTTGATATGGTCAGGCGATACCGGGATAAAAAGCGCCTGGATGAACAGGTTGGTACTGTAACAGAGTAATTTATTAATTGATAAAGTGAGTCACTCAACGGTTTATTAGTGTGTTACGTGGTTCATTAATTCATTTTGCTTTAACCGTATGGTGGGTTAATACCAGGCACAACTTTATACATGATCCACTTGATGTCTTTATTGTTTAATGGAGAGATAGGTAGTATATTGCGTTCTGTTAAATCACCTCATTCCACTTATAGGACTAATCTTTTAAAAAAATTGTAACGTGAAATTACTTGTCGTTATCCTTGCAGGCATATTGTATAGTTGCAGCTTGTCATCTCAGCAATCCAATGAAAAAAATACAGATTCTTATTCCCTGGACATAAGCCAGTATGGCGCTGTGTCGGTTTTAGCTGTTGACATTGAATCAAATGAAGTAATTGTTGAGCTTCATCCAGCACAGCGAATGACACCTGCTTCGTTAACCAAGGTTATTACAACAGGGGCTGCATTGGGTGTTCTGGAATCGGATTTTAGGTTTGAGACACAATTTTTCATTAAAGATAATGAGTTGATTGTAAAAGGGAAGGGAGATCCTACTCTTGGTTCTGACCGTTTTGATGAGACGCAGGCGCAGCATGTTTTTAATAAGCTGTTAATGGCTATGCAGGCAAGTGGAATATCATCTATAGATAAAATTGTAGTTGATAACTCATTTTTCTCAGGCATTCGTTTGCCCTCTAAGCGCCTTTGGGAAGATATTGGTAATTATTACGGGGCTGTTCCCAATGCATTGACATATAAAGAAAACACTTTTTACCTGACCATGAAGTCACCCAAAGGAGTTGGTTTGCCGGTTGAGATAGTAAAGACAGAACCGGAAGTTGATGTTCACCTGAATTGCCTGGTTAAAACAGCTGATAACAATAAGGATAGTGCCTATATCTATGGGTATTATCAGGCTGATCAATGGTATGTTAGTGGTTCTATTCCGCAAGACAGGCAGGAGTTCACGATAAAAGGAGCACTGCCAAAACCAGAGATCACACTTGCCGATGAATTAAAGTTGTATTTAAATAATAATGGTATAGCGGTTAAGGGAATTGAAGCTGCTGAGGTAACAATGTCTGAAAAAGCAGAGCCTATACTGGTGCATTACTCACCTGCTCTGAAAGATATAATCGCTGTTGTAAATAAGACAAGTCACAACCTTTTTGCCGATCATCTGATGTATCAGATGGCTCTGCAGTTATATGGGAAAGCCGATTGGGATCGTGGTGTTAAAAGTTTGCATGAATATTGGGGTGAGGCCATTCCCGGATTCACCGGCCGGTTTTTTGACGGTAGCGGGTTATCACCCTTTAATGCCTTTAGTGCACATGATATGGTGCAGGTGTTGAGTTATATAAATGCCACCGAAGAAGGGGAGGTATTTAAGGAAACATTATCTGTAGCTGGGGTTGATGGCACCTTGAGAAGTATTTTAAAAGAGGACGAGTTTAAAGGTAAACTCATTGGAAAAAGCGGGTCGTTAAACGGAGTACTTTGCTATTGTGGTTATATATCAACCAAAGGAGGCAAAACAATCGCTTTTTGTATGATGGGGAACCGTTTTACGGAAACGTATAAAGAGGTCAGATACCAGATGGAGCAGTTGATGAAAGAAATTATTGTGCAGAATTAGACTGAAGTCGGATTAATAATAGCAAGAATGATTAGTGTTGCTGTAGTTATAATGTATGTAGGCTTGCCCGGCATAGTACTATATTTGTGTAACAGGTTTTCGTTTCTTAATAAGATAGGCTCTATAGTACTGGCTTATGCCATAGGCTTGTTACTGGGATTGTGTGGTTTGTCAGATGACCGGTTTTATCAGATTCAGGAAGTTATTATGTCGGTCACCGTTCCCCTGGCTATACCTTTATTGCTGTTTTCTTCCAATGTGAAGGAATGGAAAAAACTGGCTGTTCAGCCTTTGTATTCCTTATTGTTTGCCCTGCTGGCCGTGTTTGTAGCCGTTGTGTCTGGCTTTGTTCTGTTTGAAGGCAGCGAAGTAGAAGATTTTAATATAGTGGGAGGATTGCTGGTGGGTATATACTCAGGAGGTACACCTAACCTGGCATCGTTAAAAATGATGTTGGATGTAAAGGAAGAAATTTACCTGGCGGTGCATTCATACGATATGCTTATTGGTGCCGTCTACCTGTTCTTTTTGATGGGAGCGGGTCAAAGGGTATTTCAGTTGATACTTCCACAATTCAAAAATGCAGAGGAGGGTATTGTGGAAAAGCAAGTTGATAAAGGTTTGTCAGCATTGCTTAAGGTGCCAGATCAGCGCAAAAGACTGCTGCTTATACTGTTTGTCAGCCTGGCTATTGTAGCCCTTGCAGGTGGCGTCATGTTAATATTACCTCAAACTGTTAAGATGGTCTCCTTTATTTTTCTGATAACAGCCGGAGGTATCTGGGGGTCATCAAATAAATGGATCAGCGAAACGAAAGGATCGTTTGATCTGGGGATGTACCTGATTCTAATATTTAGTTTGGTGGTTGCATCAAAGGTGCAAGTCGATACACTAAGTAACATTAATCCATCTCTTTTCGCCTATATCACTTTTGTGGTATTTGTCAGTTTGATAGTTCATGTGCTATTGTCACGTTTTCGCCGGATTGATGCCGATACAGTTATTATAACTTCAGCGGCATTAATATGCAGTCCGCCCTTTGTTCCCGTTGTGGCAGGTGCATTGCGTAATCGAGCGGTGATTGTGCCTGGATTAACGATCGGGCTTATTGGTTATGCCCTCGGCAATTACATGGGATTGTTAATGGCTTTGCTATTGAGCCTTTTCTGATTAAAGTACACGCGTTGATTGAGTCCGGGATTAAAACAAATAGTTTAAAGTAATATAGAGACCTGAGGTGCCGTCCTGTTTGCTGACAGCAATACCATAATCAGCCGAAAGCACAAAGTTCTCGTTTAGAGCAGCTTTTAATCCCATTCCGTAACTGATATGCGGGCGGTCGTTGGTGTCGTTAAAGTATAGGTCATATTCATCTGCCGGCACCATTGATTTATCTATTTTATAATCCTGTGTTATCAGTCCCATATCAGCAAAGTAATTGGTGCCGAGGTAAAAATCCTGCTTAAAAAGTTTTGTGCGCCACATTTTCCATCGAAACTCCAGGTTGGTCAGTAAACTGCCGTTTCCAACGATGCGGTTGCGGTTTATGCCTCGAAGTGTTTTTGAGCCGCCAAGACCTTGCGATGTGGCCGATGTCAATATACTTGTTGACATATGTGGCAACAGGTAGAAGGGAATGGTGCCTGATAATTTATGCTGGTAGCCAATGCGGTATACAAATGTGAGGTTTCGGCTTTTATTCAGTGCAAAGTATTGTCGATGAAACAAATTCAGTCGTGTGTAACTATCCGTCTGGCTCGACAGGAAAGATGGCATGTGTGCAACAAATAGTTCTGTCCAGATACCTTTGGTTGCATTGGCTGTAATGTCTCTTGTGTCGTATGATAAGCCCAGCTTTAAATAAGCATGCCGGCCACCTTCTGCTTCATCTTCATCTATTATATTCCAGTCGAGGTACTTATCGTATATGCCATCGATTTCAGGCAGCTTTTCATCATCATCTTTGCGTTTGTTCAAGCGGTCAATATCAACCGATCCAATGGTAAAGTCAAAATAGACTAACCCCGCCATCCATTCCCACTCGGGCTTATTGGTATTGAGATGTCCCTTGAAATTGGTCATGATACGAAACATTTCCCGGTGGTGCCTGTAGAAAACACTTGATTTATAATGTGGTGATGAGTCATCTTCCCAGTCCTGATTGTAAACAGCATCACGGCCGTTAAAACCATAAAAGTCCATGGCCAGATCTCTGAAATAAGTTATGTCTGCAGTAGTTCTGATGCCCGGAATAATAACGGGAGAGTCATAGTACAGTCTCATGAGGGTTGATCCTGCTGTGTACTCTGAATATTCCAGGTAAAGGGAGTGATTGTAGTCAGGGTAGTTGGAGCCGTCGCCATACCAGTATAAGTTTGTTAAGCCTCCGTATTGAAAACCAAGGTCAGCGCTGTAGGAGATAGCAGGTAGCAAACCAAAGGTAAACCCCTCTTTAATGTAGGTCGAATCTTTTTGAGAAAAAGAGGCGAAAGGTAAGGTGCAGAATAATATAAAGCAGAGTATTTTCTTCGGATTCATTGTTGGCGAATTAGTGGACTTCAAAGTTAATACCAAAAAGGCTAAATAAAAAGCTCATCCATTTACACGGATGAGCTTCGCTTAATTTGCCGGAAAGCTTAAGTATTTAAGCACTTTTTTCTTCAATCGATTTAAATCCTTCACCTATTATTTCAGAAGTTTCCATTACTGCCATAAAAGCAGTGGGATCAATGTTTTTTATCATGGCTTGTAAAGCTGAAACTTCACGTCGTGTTACCACGGTGAAAATAACACGCTTTTCATTGCCACTGTACATACCTTCGCCATTGAGGTAGGTGCCACCTCGCTCCAGGGTATTAAGTATTTTATCCTTAATAAGGGCATGCTTGTCCGAGACAATAACCAATGCCCTTTCATAATTCAGACCATCAATGGTAATGTCAATAACTTTACCGGTTATAAATATCACAATCCATGAGTATAAAGGAATTTTCCAGTCTTTAAATACAAGAAGTCCTATCAATACAATGATCGAATCGACAATAATCAAAAGCTGACCAACCGATATCTTAGTGAATTTTGCAAATATCATAGCAACGATATCTGAGCCTCCTGAAGTTGCTTTTGCCCTGAATATTAATCCCAGACCAAAGCCAATGACAATGCCCCCAAATACACAGGATAGTAATAGGTCATTGGCCAGTCCCAGGGGATCATTCTCGCCAATAAAATAGGTGAGGCCGTCCATGAAAACAGTTGTTAATACCATCCCGATAACTGTTTTAAGACCAAAGCGGGCCCCCAATATTTTAATACCCAATAGTGTGAGTGGAACGTTAAGGACCAGGCCAAAAGTTCCGACAGGAATGGCGGGAACCAGGTGGTGCACAACTATTCCAATACCGTATACGCCTCCCGGAACAATGTTGTATGGATTGATAAAAAACACAAAACCGGCAGCCAGTATGAATGCCCCGGTAATAATAAGCGCATAATCGAGAATTGTTCTCCTGGTGCTTTCACCGTAAAGTTGAGAAGCGATTTTAATCATTTTTGTAAATTGTAATGGTTGATTAATATGGTTGTTTGCTCATTTTTTTTTGGGAGGGCGCAAAATTAAACACTTTGTTGATATAAGAAAATAAAAATAACAAAAAGGATCATGGGGGTTTAAATATTAACAAATAGCGAATTGAGTATTTACCTGTGAAAAAGCTATAATTGCGGTAGAAATTAAAATATAGTATAATGGACTTAAAAGTTGCTGTTGTTCAGTTTGATATAATTTGGGAGGATACGGAAGCGAACTTATCGTATCTCACCAATCAGTTTGAAAAACTCGATGCGGATACTGATCTAGTGGTTTTGCCCGAAATGTTTCATTGTGGTTTCAGTATGTCCGCGCAAAAAAATGTGCAGGAAGATGGTGGTGATGTTTTGCAATGGATGCGCCAGATGTCGACCAGATATTCAATTGCTCTTATTGGTAGTGTAGTTGTTGGAACAGATGGAGGAGTAACAAATCGATTGTATGTAGTAGAAGGAGATAAGGTTGCAAGCTACGATAAGCGTCATTTGTTTACCATGGGTGGCGAGCATTTGTATTATCAAAAAGGCACTGAGCGAATAATTGTTGAGGTAAAAGGATGGAGGTTATGTCCGCTGATCTGCTATGATCTGAGGTTTCCGGTTTGGAGCAGGAATCAGGGTGAAGAATACGATGCGCTTATTTATGTTGCTAACTGGCCGGCAAGCAGGATTGATGTCTGGAATACCTTACTAAAAGCACGAGCCATTGAGAACCAATCATATGTTATTGGTGTTAATAGAATAGGAAAAGATAAATCACTGGAATATAATGGCAGCAGCCAGGTGATCGATGCGAGAGGGAATGCTTTAATGAACACAGGAGATAATAATGTTATTGCTTATGTTTTGTTAGATAAGGTTGAATTAGCGCGATTCAGATCAGTTTTTCCTGTATTAAAAGATGCCGACAGATATGAATTAAAAGTCAGTAATTAAGCCTTATGGGCTGCCTGTTAAGGCAAACTTGTATGAGGTGTTTTTTTGTTGTAACTTTATAATACTAGTGTAGAAAACAAATAAATATATTTATATGAAAATGTTTAGTGTATCAGTTCCTGATGATAAGATGAAATTTATGGCCGAGTTACTCGATAATCTAGGGATAAAATGGCAAATGGAATCAGGGCATGAGGGAAAAGCCATTCTTACAGAAGCTCCAAAGACCTATGAAGTGGATGAAGAATCAAGGAAGAAAGCAGCTAAGATAAGGGAAGAAAGTCTTAAGGATGTGATTAGTAAAATTGAAGCAATGCGCAAAAAATAGAAATTTAGTTTCTGTTATTTCTTTTGTGGTATAATTATTGTTTGTGATTATTGTGATTCCTATGCTGATTGATAGAGGTTAACAATGGTGTAAACCTTTTCGATTTGGAACATGATAACCTAAAATATACTGACATGAAAGCTTCTATTTTCTCACTGATTATTTTAATCACCACTATAATTGAAACTCCGGTATTTTCTCAGGATGAAGTTTCAGATTTAAATGTTTATACCACTGTTGATAAGATGCCGCGTCTCAAAGGTGCCGGAAAAGATCTAAGCTCATATTTGTTTAAACAGATTGATTATTCTGACGCTTACAAGTTACGAGGTATTGAAGGTGAAGTGTGGGTGAGTTTTGTTGTAACATCAAGGGGAGAGGTTGTGCAGGTTCAAATAGAAAAGGGTCTGGATGAGGAGCTCGATCAGGAAGTTATTCAGGTTGTAAAGAATACAAGCAAGTGGAAGCCGGGAGAGTTAAATAAGGATAAGGTCAATACGCAAATGCGAGTGCCGGTTCAATTTACATTATCTAGCAGCGAAAGGCGAATGGCTAAGCAAATAAAGGCCCTGGATGAACAAGGGAAAAGGCCTTTGTTTGTACTTGATAATAAGCTGATAGACGGACTGGTGCAAATCAATGACTACGATGTGGAATCCATCCGGATTATTAAAGGAGATAAAGCTATTAAGCTGTATGGCGACAGAGCCAAAAACGGTGTAGTAGTGATTACGTCAAAACGAGGTACTCCGCCTTTATATTAAACGATCAATTACCAATCTTACATATTTAAATTTTCATTGTTGTATTGGCATCACTGTTAATGGTGTGTGCAAGGTATGACGTTTAAAATTGTGCATTTCAATTTTCATCACTAAGGTATGCCTCATTGCTGTTGCTATATACTACAATTAGGCAAATGTTATCTATTTATCATAGCATACCAGGCATGTAAACTCTGTGTGACAATTCCCAATTGTCAACGATAATGCCTGTAGGGTTGTGGAACAAATAGAGGTTTCCTTCCTCCTTGGATATCTTCAAACCAGGGGCATGAGCAGATTTGTAAATAAGGAGTTTTATCAATAAGCAAATGTTACTTAAATTTTAAGAAATCCCTTTAGAGGCATCTTTTTGGAATTAATGCAGTATTGCTGATGATTTTTTTTCATTAAAACGATAAAAACTCTTTTCTTTGTAGTCTCCTTCAAGAAATGGTTTAGCTAATGAGTCCAAATCAAGTGAAAAAATTAAAAGTTCGTCATTTAATATGAATATTAATGATCGTTTTCGAAGTGACTTTTAAAAGTTCGTTGATTTTACAGAAGTGTATTAAGCCATGAATAATCAAAGTATAATTGTTCTGAGACATGTTTGCAATGTCGTATGATTATTTCCTTCTTAAGTTAAGAACGAATGGAATAGGTCGTGATTGCTTACTATTTGTAAGTAAGGTTAGGTTGTGATAGTATAAAATGGGCTGATTATATTGAAATATAGCATATAAAAGGGGTGTTGAATAATAAATTGAAAGCAACGGAAAAGACAATGAAGTTTGGTCGCTGTTTTCTGTTTTTAAACATCTTAAATAAATGATAAAAGACATGTAAATAATGCGAATTTCACCGTAGATTTGCAGCAAATTGTTAATTATAACTTTTAGAGACAAAAATGGAATTTATTGAACAACTTAAGCAGAGGGCAAGCGAAAACAAAAAACGTATCGTTTTGCCTGAAGGTTTAGAAGAACGTACGCTTCGTGCGGCTAACACTATTTTAACTGAAGGTTTTGCAGAAGTTATCCTTATCGGTAATCCTGATAAAGTGAAAGAAGAAGCAGCTAACTTTGGTTTAGATAATATTAGTAAAGCAACAGTTGTTGACCCGGAAAGCCATGAGAAAATGGATGCGTATGCTGACATGATGGTTGAAATCAGAAAAAACAAAGGGCTTACCAAGGAAGAAGCACTTAAGTTGATTAAGAATCCATTGTTTTTAGCTGTTATGATGATTAAAGCTGGTGATGCTGATGGAGAAGTCGCTGGTGCAGATAACGCAACAGGTGATGTATTGCGTCCTGCATTTCAGTATGTAAAAACAGCTCCTGGTATTAGTGTTGTTTCTGGTGCATTTATCATGATTTTAAAAGATAAGCACTTTGGTGAAGATGGAATGATGGTATTTGCTGATTGTGCAGTTCATCCAAATCCAACAGCCGAAGAGTTAGCTGAAATAGCTGTGGCAACTGGTCGCACAACTCGCGCCATTGCAGGTTTTGAACCTAAGATTGCCATGTTAAGCTTTTCTACCAAGGGATCAGCTAAGCACGAAATGGTTGATAAGGTTGCAAACGCAACCAAGCTGGCGAAAGAAATGGCACCAGATTTAAAAATTGAAGGTGAAATTCAATCCGATGCTGCTATTATTCCTGAAATTGGTCAGAAAAAAGCGCCAGGTTCAGAAATTGCAGGGCACGCCAATGTATTAGTATTCCCAACATTGGAGACAGGAAATATTGCATATAAGTTAGTTCAGCGCATGGCGAAGGCCGAAGCTATTGGTCCTGTATTACAGGGAATGGCTGCGCCGATCAATGACTTGTCACGAGGCTGTTCGGTAAGCGATATTGTTAACCTGGTTGCTATTACTGCAAATCAGGCAGCAGGTAATATGTAATAAACTAAGCCGGTGTATGCCGGCTTTTTGTTTTGAGTGCAGATACTTAAGTATAAAAACCATTAGGAATAAAAACAGATTAAATGGCTGAAATTCTTGTAGAACCTATTGAGCAGTACTCATTAGGTCAAAAGAAAAAAGGGAAAACATTGTTTTCTAAAGTTGGTGTTGTAGGATGTGGAAAAGAAGGGCAGAATATTGCCCGCATCGCCAGCTGGCATGGAATGGAAGTTGTTTTCATTGAGCTTAACGAGGAGAAAATCTCACAAGCGATTGAAAACATAGGAAAAGAATTAGATAGCAGAATTGAAAACTGGGGATTGACCGGTAGTGAAAAACGTGCTATCATGAGTCGTATTAAAGGCTCAACGAGCTTTAATGATTTAGCTGATTGTGACTTTGTCATTGAAGCCATCAGGGCTGATGAGAAAACAGGCTTACGTAGCATTGACGCGCGTAAAGAAGTTTTTAGAAAAGTAGAGGAGGTAGTTAGTCGTGACGCAATTATTGCAACCAATGCAACAACAATTGTTGTAACAGAGTTGGCTTCAGAATTACAGTTCCGTGAGCGTTGTGCAAGCCTGCACTTTTTCGTTACTTCACCTGAAGCTCGAATTATTGAGGTTGTTAAAGGTCTTTATACATCAGATGAGGTATATGAGCGTGTATGTACGTTCGTTAAATTAATTAATCGCGATGTTATTCCGGTTGAGGAATCGGCAGGTATTGTAAGTGTTCGTTTGTATGTAACCCTTTTAAATGAAGCTTGTGCTACATTAATGGAAGGTGTTGCCACTATGCGTAACATTGACAAAACAATGGAAATAGGATTAGGTATGCGCCTTGGTCCTTTCAAAGCTGCTGATGTTATTGGTTTAGATAAAGTGGTTCGTTGGATGGAGAATCTTCATGAAGAGTTTGGAAATCAAAAATTTGCTCCATCTCCATTGATTCGCCGTTTAGTTAGGGCAAAACGATTAGGTAGTCATGTTGGTGTTGGTTTCTATCGCTATGATCAGGATGGAAACATCTTAGATGATGATACTATTCTTGGCAAAAAAGCCTAATCAAGATTTGAAGCATTAACGAACCAGGTGATGTAAGCATCATCAAAAAGAAATTTAAAATGAAAATTTTAGTATTGAACTGCGGAAGTTCATCAATTAAATATCAACTGTTCAACATGGTCAATAATGACTGGGGTGTGTTGGCAGCAGGTGTAGTGGAAAAAATCGGTCTGAAAGGTTCTTTCCTGAAGCACCAGAAAGAAGGTAACGAAAAGGTACTGCTTGAAGGTGAGATTCTTGATCACCAAACAGGTATCGACTATATTTTGGGCGTATTGGTTAGCGAGCGTCATGGATGTATCGAATCATTGGAAGAAATTGATGCAGTTGGTCATCGCGTTGTTCATGGTGGTGAGGAATTTAATTCAAGTGTATTTATTACCAATGATGTAGTACGTAAAATGGAGGAGTGTATTGATCTTGCCCCTCTGCACAACCCACCAAACTTAAAAGGTATTGAGGCAATTACTCAATTATTGCCAAGTGTACCACAGTGTGGTGTGTTTGATACAGCGTTCCACCAAACAATGCCAAAGGAAGCATATATGTATGCTATTCCTCAGTCATTGTACAAAAAATATGGTATTCGTCGATATGGATTCCACGGAACAAGTCATCGCTATGTTTCAAAGCGAGCTTGTGAGATACTGGGTGTTGATTATAAAACTCAGAAGATCATTTCTTGTCACTTAGGAAACGGAGCTTCTATTTGTGCCATTAAAAATGGTGAATCTGTTGATACTTCAATGGGTTTCACACCACTTGAAGGATTAGTAATGGGTACACGTGCCGGAGATCTTGACTTAGGTGCGGTAACATACATTATGGATAAAGAGTTAATAGGAACCCGATCAGCAAGTGTATTGTTCAATAAGCACAGTGGAATGCTTGGTTTGACAGGTATTTCATCAGATATGCGCGAAATTGAAAGTGCAGCAGCAGAAGGACACGACGGAGCAGTTTTAGGTCTTGAAATTTACGACTACCGAATCAAAAAATACATTGGTTCATATGCAGCTGCAATGGGTGGTGTTGATATTGTTGTATTTACCGGAGGTATTGGTGAAAATGGCGACGGAACACGTGCCGGTGTATGTAAAGGGCTTGAGTTTATGGGTGTTGAGGTTGACCCTGCTATTAACAAAGGCTTGCGTGGAGAAGAGATGGTAATTAGTCCTGAAGGCAACGATGTGAAAGTAATGGTTGTACCAACTAATGAAGAGTTGGTTATTGCCCAGGATACCAAAGAAATCGTTGAAGAATTAGCTAACCGCTAATTAGCAGCGAATAAGTTCACAGAATGCACTGGTTTTATGTAGTGATAAAATCAGTGCTTTCAGTTGAAAGCAAAAAATCCGAACGGATTTTAACAAGCTGACTAAATCTTTAGATTCAATATAAAATGTTTAAATCCTTATCTGATCTTCAAAAACTTATTGAAAAAAATAAGGTTAAGAAGAAGCTAGCTCTTGCTGTTTCGCAAGACTCACACTCATTAGAGGCTGTTTACACAGCTTTTAAAAATGGTATTATTGATCCCATTTTAATCGGTTCCCGCCCTGATACAGAGCGTATCATTGAGGAGAAAGGATTCGATTTTACCGGAGCTACATTTATTCATGAACCAGATGATGTAAAGTCGGTTGAATTAGCTGTGCGTATGGTGCACGATAATAAGGCTGATATCCTTATGAAAGGAAAAGTAGCTACTCCAACATTATTAAAAGGAGTGCTAAACAAAGAATGGGGACTGAGAACCGGAAGCTTATTATCACACTTTGCTTTGTTTGAGGTTGATACATACCATAAACTGATTGGCGTTACCGATGTTGCCATGAATATTGCTCCTAATTTAAAGGACAAAATCGGCATTGTGAATAACTCAGTTGGTTATATGAATAAGATGGGTATTGCTAAACCTAAAGTGGCAGTACTTGGTGCAATTGAGATGGTAAATGAAAGTATGGAGGCAACTCTTGATGCAGCTTTATTATCGAAGATGAACCAGCGCGACCAGATAAAAAACTGTATTATTGACGGACCCCTGGCGTTTGATAATGCTGTTAGCTTTGAAAGTGCTAAGCATAAAGGTATTAAGAGTGAGGTTGCAGGAGATACAGACCTTTTGCTGATGCCCGATATTGAAGTGGGTAACGTGTTATACAAAACCCTTGTTTTCTTTGCGAAGGCTAAAGTGGCTTCAGTTATTTTAGGAGCTTCAGCACCAATTGTTTTAACATCACGTAGTGATTCAGAAGAATCAAAATACAATAGTATTTTATTAGCCGCAATGGGTTAAATTGTTTATAGATAAAGAATTATTTGACAATTATTGCTATGTGCAACGCCCCCGGGGCTGAATGAGAATATAATTTGTGAAAAATCCCAATTAATTAAGAACAAACCATGGATAAGAAGAAAATCCTTGTTATTAATCCAGGATCAACATCAACAAAAATTGCCGTTTATCGTGGAGAAGAGTCTGTTTTTCTGAAAACACTTAGACATTCATCAGAAGAGATTGGACAGTTTGAGAATATTGCTTCTCAGTTTGAGTTTAGAAAAGAAACAATTATCAAAGAGCTTTTAGAAGCTGATATTGAAATAGATGATTTTGACGCTATCGTTGGTCGTGGTGGTATGGTTAAGCCTATCGCATCAGGTGTTTACGAGGTAAATGAAGTGTTAAAAGCCGATTTGAGAAAAGGTGTTTTAGGTCAGCATGCCAGTAACCTCGGAGGTTTAATAGCTGATGATATGGCTAAGAACATTGACGAAGCTCGTGCTTTTATTGCAGACCCGGTAGTTGTTGATGAATTACAAGATGTTGCACGTGTAACAGGTCACCCTGAGATGCCACGTCGTTCAATTTTCCATGCACTGAACCAAAAGGCAGTTGCCAAGCGTTTTGCCAAAGAAATTGAAAAGAAATACGAAGATATTAATGTCATTGTAGCCCACCTTGGTGGAGGTATCTCTGTTGGAGCTCACCTTAATGGTAAGGTGGTTGATGTAAACAATGCGTTAGATGGATATGGTCCTTTCTCACCTGAGCGTGCAGGAACTTTACCAACAGGTGCATTAATCGACGCTTGTTACAGTGGTAAATATTCTTACGAAGAAATGCGTAAGATTGTTAATGGTAAAGGTGGA
Source organism: Carboxylicivirga agarovorans (assembly GCF_050589845.1). Taxonomy (NCBI): domain Bacteria; kingdom Pseudomonadati; phylum Bacteroidota; class Bacteroidia; order Marinilabiliales; family Marinilabiliaceae; genus Carboxylicivirga; species Carboxylicivirga agarovorans. Next base: position 41,885 of record NZ_JBNGPA010000014.1, read on the forward strand.
TTAGTTGCTCACCTGGGAACTAACCAGGCTCATGAAGTAGAGAAAAAAGCTGCCGAAGGAGATGAGCACTTTAAATTAATTCACTCAGCTATGTCATACCAGATTGGTAAAACAATTGGAGGCTGTGCTGCTGTTTTAAAGGGTAAAGTTGATGGTATTATTATTACAGGAGGTATTGCTTACGATAAAATTGTGATTGAATATCTTAAAGATATGGTAGGCTGGATCGCTCCTGTTAAAGTTTATCCGGGCGAAGACGAAATGTGGGCTTTAGCTGAAAATGGATTGGCTGTTTTGAACGGTGAGGTTCAGTGTAAGACCTACGAATAAATAGACCAAATGATCTAATATATAAATCCCGCTCTTTATGAGCGGGATTTTTTCTATCTTGACATCCCAGCTTAATAATCTATGGAAGGAATTAGCGCGTATTATTTAGTAATTGGTGCGGCGGTTATTATCATCGTCTCTTATTTGTATAATATTCTGGCACAGAAAACGAATGTTCCCAGTGTTATACTGTTGATTGTGACTGGCTATGCAGCCAAAGAGTTTTTTGGCATACAGTTCAATGAGGAGGAATGGTTTTTACCATTGGAGGTACTTGGTATTGTTGGCCTGATTTTAATCGTTTTGGAGGCAGCCCTTGATCTTGAGTTAAGAAAAGATAAGTTGCGCTTAATTTGGCAATCAAGTCTTATAGCAGGCTTATCCTTGTTTTTTAATACCTTTTTTTTAGCATTGGGAATACAGTATTTTATTGGGAATCTGGATTTTTTAACTTCAGTTATTTATGCCATTCCCTTATCTATTACAAGTAGCGCAATAGTCATTCCTAGTGTTCATGGACTGGAGAAATCAAAGCGTGAATTTCTAATCTATGAATCCACTATTTCTGATATTTTGGGTATTATGTTCTTCTATCTATTAGTTGAAAACCTGGATACTGATGGAGCTACAATGGTTGGATTAAATGTTATCTCCAATATAGCAGGTACCTTGCTGTTGAGTGTAGCCTTATCATATGCGATGATTATTGCATTCCAGCGTATTAAGTCCGATGTCAAACTCTTCCTGTTTTTTGCAGTGCTTGTTTTATTCTACTCGATTGGAAAACTTTTTCACCTTTCATCGTTATTGATGATCCTGGTTTTTGGATTGGTACTGGAAAACCGTATGTTATTTTTTAGTGGTTTCCTAAGGAAGTACTTAAAGGAAAACCGTGTTAAAAGGGTGCTGGTTGATTTTAAACTGATTACCCGCGAAAGTTCGTTTGTTGTTCGTACTTTCTTTTTCTTTGTGCTTGGTATGTCAATAACCCTAGCCGGAGTATTTGTTCCTGATATATTATTATTGACACTCTATTTTATTTTCGGTCTTTTTTCGTTTCGCTTTTTCGTATTTAAGTTATTGTTTAAACAGAATTTCTTCACACAGGTTTTTATTGCGCCGCGAGGATTAATATCGATCTTACTTTTCTTCGCTATTCCCAAAGAGTTTAGGATTAATGATTTTGAACTTGGGATCCTTTTGCTTTCAATAGTTGTTACCAGTTTATTTATGGCATGGGCTTTGGTACTAAATAGTTTTGGAAGGGTAGGAAGAATGAAAAGATATATTTCTTTTTTGCGTGCGGTGGATAGAGGAAAGGTGTTGATGCTAAGGCGAAAAAGAAGTGCTTAGGGCTTGCATTGAGCAAAAAGTGAAACAAAATTGTTAGTATTAAGTATTCTGAGATATGGTTAAACAAATTGTCACAATTATATTTTTAGCAATCGGTGTTGTTGTATACGGGCAGGTTTCAAAGGGAGGCCAGCCAATGCCTGAATCTATGACTGTTGATGCAGTTCATCTTCATGTAGCGCGTCCTGCTATGGCATCTCAGATGGTAACGTCAGGTAAAAGTGCAAATCAGCCACTTCGTTTTGCCGATCCGATATATACTCACTTCACTCCTCAAAACAGCGGTACATGGGAAGCCGATGTAAATGGCTATAATATATGGCGTCTGGCCCTCAAGTCAGATGGGGCAAAAAGCCTCAATCTTATTTTTGATCAATTTTATTTAAATGATGGAGATAAGCTGTTTGTGTATAATCCTCAAAGGACACATGTATTGGGAGCTTTTACCAAAGAAAACAATAAGGCCTCTAAAATATTCGCTATTGCGCCAGTTGCAGGAGATGAGATCATTCTTGAATTACAAACCAGGCTATCGATCGATCATGAGCATGAGATTGTCCTTAGCGAAGTTAATCATGATTTCTTAGGTGTTCATAATTATTTAAAACGACAGAGTGATTTTGGAGATTCCGGTAACTGTAATATTGATGCTTCATGTGAGAGTATTTGTTCCGATGAAATTAGAAGAGCGGTATGTAAGATAATAAGTGACGGAAAATATTTATGCTCCGGAACCATGGTTAATAGTACGGATCAGACTGGTAATCCTATGTTTTTAACGGCCGGGCATTGCGCTACCAATGACAGAGGTACATTATTCGATTATACAGCGCAAACAATCATCTTCTTCTTTAATTACGAATCGCATAGTTGTGATCCTGTTGTCAATGGCACTGATGCTCAAACGGTTTCTGGAGCTCAGTTATTGGCATACGTGGAGAATATGGATTTTGCTTTATTGCAAATGAGTGAGGCTCCGAAAGAAAGCTACCGACCTTACCTGGCTGGCTGGACCAGGGATGTTACTATTCCAAATCCTGTTTTTTCAGTGCATCATCCATGGGGCGATGTTAAAAAAATTGCAGTCTCAACAGCTGCACCTGTTGATGCGACTTTTAATAATAAATCCTACGGAGGGGTTCCTTTCCTGGAAAATGTACACTGGCATATTGCCCAGTGGGATAGGGGAGTGACTGAAGGTGGTTCTTCCGGTTCGGGATTGTTTACAGAAGATCAATTGTTAATCGGGAATCTATCAGGAGGATCGGCCTATTGCGGAAACCCGGTAGATGACTACTATGTTCGCTTTAACCAGGCTTGGGCTAACAATAACGAACCCGAAAAAAGCTTATACTCATGGTTGTCACCTGATGATGCAGGTCTAAATAAACTGGAAGGACGTGAGTTGTCAGAATATACCCGATTATCTCACTTAAATGAAGAAAAAAAGGCAGGTGTTTTATACGACAACGATTTCACCGGAAGTTGGTCTGGACATAACGACAGAAAAGATCTTAGCTATGCCAGTTCCTACTATGATATTGAGAGTGCTAAAATCAGTGGTGTGTATATTATACCAAGTAAAGCTGATTATTCTGCTCAGACAATCACTGTTAAAATATGGGATAATGATAATGGCTTGCCAGGGGAGGTTTTGTGGAGTGAAAATGATATACCAATCAGTACATTCTCTAAGAATAAGGAAACGCTGATCACCCTATCTGAACCACTAGAAGTGAAAAATGCCTTTTTTGCAGGTGTTGAACTTAACTATGCAGCCAGTGTAGATACTTTTAGTATTTATATGAGTGATATTTCTTTAGAGGACGGAGATAACAGGGCATTTATTAAGCAGGCAAGTGGTGAATGGGTTGAGTTTAATGATGTACACTCGTCAGGCAATAAAGGTGCTTACTGGATTGATGTGCTGGCTTCAGATGCTGTGTATGTTGGTATTGGGAATGTACCGACTTCAATCCCAGAGAGCTATGTGAATATAGTTAATAACCCTATTAAAACCGGCGAAATAAGCTTTAAAACCAATCTTACTTTTTTAGAAAGAGCTGAAGTGTTCAGTGTTAATGGCTCCATGTTGCAACAGGTCAATTTGACAGGGATTACAGAAGGTTCCTTTTCTGTAAGAAACCTTCCACCCGGACTGTATCTTGTTCGCTTTTCTGCCAAAAACGAATCGCTTGTGAAGAGAGTAGTTATTAACAGGTAACTATTCTATAATATATAGATTGTCTAAGCAAAAGTACATTGGTAGTTCAAACGCTGCATCATCATCGCGTGAGGAGCTTAATTTAAATCCAAGCTGACGAATGGAGCCCAGTTCTTTTAGATCAACAGTAAGCCATTCCCCAAGAATGTATTTTTCAGCTGTTACTTCCGGTCGGTAGTCTGCTAAAAGCACTTCTTTGGGACCGGATAAAACAGTGCCTGCTTCATCTAATCCATATATGTTTAACTGAAAATAGTCTTGACCTTCCTTTTTGTTAAACCCATTTTGCATGTAGATATAACTTCTTACACAGTTGTTTACAGCAATGCTTTTTACGATATGCGACTGTCCATCCTCAAAGCTAATAGTGTTTGATATATTTTCAACTTGTTTGAAAATGGTAAAATTATCAGAGTCATCGGCGGCACTCTTTCCATATACACTAAATTCTCCTTTCGTACTGGAGTCACTTGTGCTCGCATTTTTACTAATAGCAAATCCACTCCAATCATCAGGTGCTGCTTCATCAAATATACATGGGTATTGAATGTATTTAAATTGATGATACCCCTCTGTTGGAGAATTAAAATAGTCGTTGTCGTTAAAATTATCGAACTCTTCAAATGAGTTAATATCAAGCGAATGGACCTTAATGTTCATGGTGTCATCACCGGAATCGGTTAATACCGTAAACATGAATTCATAGGTGCCAAGAGGCCTGTTTTCAAAGGTGTAATCCTTTTCATCATGAAACAGTGTATTATTCTCATACCAGGCATATACTGAATTAATATCATAGGTGATTTTGGGTTCTATGATTTCTGCACTATCTGTGTCAAAGTTAAAACCGCCTTCTGGTATTTGCAGGTATATCTCTGGTGCTGGTATTACCTTTTCTTCATTTTTACATGAAAAGAAAGAAAACACGATTGCTGCAGCAATGAAAATATTTTTAGTCATCTTTATTTTAGTTTAAAATAATGGTCAAGAAATCCAGGGATTTGTTCAGCACCAATTCGTTTGGCCAAAATTTTCTTGTCCTTGTCCAATATGTAAATTACAGGTGTACTGTAGATGTCATAGTTATTTCTGAAATTACTTCTGTTGTATGGATCATAAAGGTGAATCCAGTCGTGCAGTTCATTATTATGGATAAATTCTATCCATGAGTCTTTTTCCCATTGGGTATAAACTGCTACCATTTTAATGCTCTGACTTGAGTATTTCTGCCAAACCTCTGTGTTTAGTTTGGGTATTTCTTTTTCGCAATGACCGCATTCGGGCTCCCAAAATACAAGGATTGTAATATCGGCCCGTATTTCGCTTAATTTATAAAATTCATCGGTATACGATTGCATTTTAAAGTCGGGCGCTGTATTTCCAATGATATTGGGGCTGATCTTGTCAACTCGTTCCTGAAGGTTCTTAATAAACTCTTCATCTACCCAATCAGCATGACCACTTAAATAATATGTTTCACCTAAGCTAACCATAACAGCGTCCATGCCCATTATTTTACTTTCATTGGCGCGGTTAAACAGGTGCTGGATCAGGTATTTCTCCATTTCATAATTACCATTAGCCATAGCAATGACACGATGAGATTCTTTAATGATTGTGTCAGGAATCTGCAATAGTACATTATTGAAATAGGTGTCAAGTTTGTTGGTAAATATGGGTGTACGAAGTAGTCGCGGGTCATTCATCTTAAAATTATCAAAATAATGCGCTTTGTAATAGCCGTAACGCATGCGCTGAACTGTTGAGTCAGGGTTGGAACTTCCCGGAGGAGCAGTCATAGCTGGTACCTCAATCTCTTGTGTAGCCTTTAAAAACAAACTCAGGAAACTTCCCGGATGCTTATTGATGAGCTCGTCATACTTTGCCTTAACATCAGAAGTAAGAATGCCGATTTTATCCTGAAACTGTTTTCTGGTGGCCGGATCAGTAGCACTTTTAAGTTGATCCTGAATTGGAACAGCTTCCTTTTGCTTACTAATCAGGTATTTCTGGTAAGCCAGGAAGTCAGCACTCTCATCGGCCCCACTTATCTTCATTTGATTCAACAGGTCAGCTTTTGATGTAGATACATTGAAATTTTGATCAGCTCCAATTAACAGGTCAAAATAGCTTTGGTCGTTGAGATATACAATATACAAGCCTTCTTCAAGTTTATTCTCACCAGCAAAGGTATACTGGCCATCAGCTTGAATATATGTTGTGTCTTTGACCAACATTTTCTTGTTGAAATAGTAGCCAAGAATCAGCGAGGAATCTTTAACTCCATCTATATTAACAGTAATATTATGGCCCTGTGCTTTTGTATTGAGGGTAGCTATTACTAATATCAGTATGAATAGAATATACTTCATTACAAACTATTATTTAAAAGTAGTTGGTGCTTGAGTTTATATATGTACAACAATTTATACAGGTCAAAGATATAAATTGAGGGATATATTTTACTAAGATAAAACTGAATAGGTTGATTAAGAAATGTAAATAAAAGACTAAGAGTTTTAATCAGAACCTTGTTTTGCTTCTTTTTTAAAATCTTGATTATTAGTAGTTTTTGTAGGTTATTTTGGTTTATTTTAGTGTATATCTTCCAAAGGTTTGAAATGGACTCTCTGGTTTTTGAAATAAAAATAGAAGCAGTTTCTAGTCCACAATGAGTTACCTTATTATCAATCTGTACAAATGGTATTTGACGCAGGCGCAATTGGATGCCCAGCAATGTATCTTCATGACCATATTCCGTGATTCGTTCATCAAACTGAATGCTTGCAAAGAGCGTTTTATCAATCATGAAGTTGCTTGAAAGAAAGCTCAATGAATCAGCAGTGTATTGTATTCGGGCTTCTCTTAATCGTCCGTAATTCCACCTTAGCCTAAGGTTTTTGTCCTTGGGCTTTCTTCCATATTTTAAACCACCAATTACCAATGGTAGCTTTATGACATTGGGAGCGCAATATTTATGAAGGTAGTTTTCATCAACTAAACAATCACCGTCAATAAAAGCAATTTTACTGTACCTGGCATACCTGGCAAGCGTATTGCGGGTTATTGAGCGACCTTTGTTTTCCTGCAAATAATACCTTACATACTCCAGTTGTTTGATCGTTTCATTTATACTTCGATAATGCTCATTTGAACCATCATCTAATACAACAATTTCCCCAACATAATTCTGATGGAGAAATTGTTTGTTAAGTTCAATTACCAGCTTTGAAACATCAACATTATAAACAGGAATACAAATGCTAAGCATGGTTTATATTTCCTTTGTACTGTTTTCAAGCCACTTTTTCTCACTATCTGGTAAAAGCGGAGAAAGCTTTTCGAATACTTTTTTATGATATTTGTTTAGCCAATCTATTTCGCTTCGATCCATTAACGTGATGTCTATAGCCCTGGTGTCTATAGGGCAAAGCGTTAAGGTTTCAAATTTAAGGAATGAACCAAATACTGTTTCCTGATCTTTCCGGGTTAATATGAGGTTTTCAATTCGAATACCATGCTTACCTGATTTGTAGATACCTGGTTCGTTTGAAGAAATCATACCTTCTTTAATTTCAACACCATTATCTTGTGGCCTGATACTCTGTGGGCCTTCATGGACACATAGGAAGTGACCAATGCCATGACCTGTTCCATGACCGTAATTGATACCATGTTTCCACATGGCCTGGCGCGCTAAAATATCAATGTGGACACCCCTTGTTCCTTCAGGAAAAACGGCAGCATCAAGCCCAATGTGTCCTTTTAGTACCAGTGTGAAATCCGTCTTTTCCTCGTCGCTTAACGGACCTAAAGCAATGGTTCTTGTAATATCTGTTGTTCCTTCAGAATACTGACCGCCTGAATCGATCAAATACAAGCCTTTAGGTTCCAGAGTTGCAGCTGTTTCTTCCTGGACAGCATAATGTACAATAGCACCATTACCCGCGTAACCACTGATGGTGTTAAATGAATCACCGTGGTAATTGTTTTGTTCAGCTCTGAACGAGCTGAGTTTTTGCGCTGCTGAAAACTCAGTTATTGACTCTTTACCTATAGAATTGTCTAACCAATGCAAAAACTTAACCATGGCAACACCATCTTTCACCATTGCTTGTCTGAAGTTTTTAACTTCTACCTCGTTTTTTTGAGCTTTTAGATTGGTAATGATACTTGATTGCTCAATCTTGGCAGATTGTGAGGGCAAATTGCTCAATATAGTGCTGTTGGCTCTATCGGGATCAATAAGAACGATGCTATCAGGGAGCATGTCTTTCAGGAACTCATAAAAATCATCGTATAAGTTAACTTTAATATCTTCGATAGCCAGCTGTTTACCAATGGCCGATGTTAGTTTATGAGGATCAATAAAAAGGTATACCTGGTTTTCAGTTATGATTAAATAGGAATGAAATAAAGGATTGTAAGGAATATCCTTACCCCTGAAATTTAGAGCCCAAGCAATCTCATCCAGGGAGGCAATGATATAATGGGTAGCCCCCTTTTCTTTCATCTTATTGCGAATGAGCTTGATTTTGTCAGTTCGATCGAGCCCACAATACTTAGAGTCCAGTTCAAAAATACCTTCTTCCGGCATTGGAGGTCTGCCTTCCCAAATATCTTCATCGAGCGATACTTTTCCATCCAGACGAATGTCCACTTTTTTTAGTTGTTTAGCTAACTGGCGATATTCGTTAATTGTAATGGTTTTACCATTTATGCCAACAACACACCCTGCATTTAAATGAACGCTTAACCATTCTTTATAATCCGGAACATCTTGCTCTCCCATTTTAAACAAGTCAATGCCCGAATCTTCAAGTTGCTGTTCTGCCTGCAAAAAATAGCGTGAATCAGTCCATAGCCCGGCTGATTCATTGGTGATAATAACGGTGCCAGCAGAACCGGAGAAACCCGAGATCCACTCTCTGAATTTCCAGTGTTCAGCCGGGTATTCACTTAAATGAGGATCTGAGCTTGGAATTATATAGGCATCCACACCAAGTGTGGCCATATGACTTCTTAACTTGAATAATCTATCGGGCGTTGACATATAGTATTAGTTTTTAATCGTTATTGAAGCTTCTTTGTTAAACAGGATAATGTTAGCCAGATTGTTGCTTTCATTACCTATTAATCCTGAGAATGTTATGTTGTCATTTTCTTTTATTAATTGCAACTCTTGAGGTGAGGGGTGAATGAATGACCCGTTGGAAACTTCTCCGTTGATGCGATATGATACAGAATGGGGGATGACTAATGTTGTATTGACGCTTTTGTTTGAGATATTAATATTCTTAATGGATTCGTGAGCATCAATCAACAGCTTCCCTTTGTCTAATTCACACAGTACATAGGTTTTTACTTGCTCAAATTTTCCAATAAACTGAGAACCTGTAAGTTTAATGCTATCTGAATTGGTGATCGTTAAACGATCGGTAAATGATTTGATATCAGCCGAAAGTATGTTGTTAAAACTTGCCATGCAATAGCTTGTTTTACCAGCGAGTTTTGTTCCATGACTGATGTTTAAAGTACAATTGGAAAAGTCAGCTTTTGCAACACTAAAAGTATCTATCAGACCTTCAACAAATGCTAACTTAAAATTATGTTCCTTGTCTGATGTCAAATTGCTCAGTTCAAGGTTGCCATAGCTGTGCTTGAGATTAACTGTTCCATCTATATTTTCAACTTTAACATCGCCAATGGAATTATTGATAGTTAAATTGAGTCTGGCAGGAACTTTTACCGAAAAGTTAATTGTGAAAGGATAATTTGAGAAGAAATCTTCAAGAAAAACAGTTTTAAAATCCAGTTTATTGGAATAAATACGATCACTAAATTCAATTAACTTTAAAATTTCTTCTGCTTCTGTTTTACTGCTGGTTTCAATATTAGCAATTACCTCAATTTCAACCATGTCTTTATCCCAGGTGGTAACATGGACAAAGCCGTGCTTATTAGTCAGTTTTAATTCATTCAAATTACTGGCACCATATTCTTTAATAACCGCTTCCCCGTTTTTAAGAACAGATTTTTGTTCGGCAGATTTACGATTATAATGCTGGGCACTGCTAAATGACAAGGTTAATAAGGTTAATAAACTAAGAAATAAACATCGTTTCATGTCAATATTTTCGTTATTACAGTTTGCTTTTGTTCTATTAAAAAAAGCAATTTGATTCGTTGTTTGTTTAAACAAAGTAGTGGCTAAAATACGTAAAATCGAACTGCTTTGAAAATCTTGGAAAAGATTGTTGTAAAAGGGCTCGGTAAACATTAATAGCCTTATAATTCTTATACCTTTGCGGCTCATTAATTTTTTATTAATCATTATATGAAGACAATTAATTTATTTAAAAAGAGTAACCTGTGTTTTAAACATTGGAATGGAGAGAATTACGCTGTTTTTAACAGCATCAAGAAAGTAGTGAAAATAGGTGCACTTGCTGCCGCTTATTTTAGTGTTTTAGGTTTTCAGCAAACTTTTGCACAAACAGATACAGCTTCAATCAATAAAAAAATAAATCTTGAAGAGATCGAAGTGTCAGCACGCCGCACAACATCAGTGTATTCTGAAGTGGGGCGCGTTCTGCATGTTATACCTCGCAAGGAGATTGAAGCACTGCCTGTATATAGTGTTCAGGACCTGCTAAAGTATGCTATGAATGTTGATGTTCGCCAGCGCGGACCATTAGGAATTCAAGCCGATGTAAGTGTTCGGGGAGGTTCCTTTGACCAGGTGATGATACTTTTCAACGGGGTTAACGTTACCGACCCTCAAACCGGTCACCTGAGTCTTAATTTACCAGTCGACATTCAAAGTATTGAGCGTGTTGAGATCCTGGAGGGACCTGGCGCACGTGTATATGGTCCTGGTGCTTTCAGTGGTGCCATTAATTTTGTAACCGGAACCAAAAATCAGGATAATGTTACCGCAAATGTATTAGTTGGAGAACATGGACTATACAATGCTTCAGTCAATACTACTCTCAAAACCGGTAAGCTAAAAAACTACATAGCTGCCAATGTTGCCTCAAGTGATGGGTATATTGATAATACCGACTTCAAAAATCACAGTATCTTCTACCAGGGGCAATTAGATTTCGGACAGGAAAAACTGGATTTTCAATTAGGGTATAATGACAAGGCTTTTGGTGCCAATGCCTTTTATACACCTGTTTATCCTAATCAGTTCGAGCAAAATAAAACAACTTTTGCCTCAATAAAACTTATTACCGGATCGAAAGTAAAAGTAACTCCGGCACTTTATTGGCGACGTCATCAGGACAGGTTTGAGTTATTTCGCGACAACCCTGCATCATGGTACACAACCCACAATTATCATTTAACCGATGTATTTGGAGGAAGTTTCAATGCTGTTATACCTTCTGTCTTGGGTAAGACATCAGTAGGAGGGGAAGTGAGAAGCGAAAATGTTTGGAGTAATGTACTGGGTTACGATATGGATAAACCGATGGATGTACCAGGCGAAGATGCGATATTCACGAAATCGTATCAACGAACCAATATATCAACATTTATTGAGCATGTATATACCTATGAGCGCTTTTCGGTTTCTGCTGGCGTGCTGATGAATTACAATACCGGTCTGGGGTATGATGTTGATTTCTTTCCGGGTATGGATGTGAGTTATTGGGTAACAGATGAAGTCAAATTCTTTGGTAGCCTCAATAAGACTTTACGAATGCCAACATTTACCGATTTATTTTATGATGGGCCAACAAACATCGGAAACCCTGATCTTAAACCTGAGGAGGCGCTAACATATGAACTTGGTTTGAAGACAGTAAACAACTGGTTTAACGGACAGGCAAGTGTCTATTACCGTCAGGGTGAAAATTTAATTGACTGGGGGCGACTACCCGGAGATGCCGAATATTCAACCCGTAACCTGTCAGAGGTCAATTCATTGGGGATGCAAGCTCAGGGGCGCGTTAATTTTGATGAGCTAATAGGAAAAACATTACTTAAGAGTATTGAAGTTGGTTATGCACATATTGATCAGGATAAATCAATGCCTGATAATTACGAATCGGCTTACGTAGAGGATTATTTGAAACATAAGTTAAACATAGGATTACATTTACGATTAATTGATCGTTTGGGCTTATCAATTAATACTTTATACCAGGATAGAGAAGGAGATTATATTGCTTATGTTGATGGTTCATATGAAGAAGTGCGGACAGACTATGAGCCATTTTGGTTGACTGACCTGCGTTTACAATGGTCGGCGGATCGATACAAGCTTTTTGTTGATGCCAACAACGTATTTGATAAATCGTATTATGACTTAGGTAATGTTGTTCAGCCTGGTCGTTGGATTAAAGCGGGAGTGCAGCTGAATTTAAATTTATAAGATTAAAATAAATATATATTTAAAACCCGTATGAGACATGTCATACGGGTTTTTTAACTGGTTACTATTATTATTTTCTTTTTACAATCATCTCACAGTTTTTGCAATCAAACTCAAGTAGGTAACTGTCCTTTTTATTGTATAGTGTCAGCGGAAGTAACTGGCGTGCTTCAGGGTGCTCTTTCAAGCATTGCTTATTCATATACAGCAGGCAATGTTTTGTGCGCATCAATTCTGCACCTTTGATGGAAGAGCTTTTTTCAAAACCCCAGTCGCTTTTTTTAACCCCGTGGCGAGAATAGAATTGTTGAGCCTTTTCATTGATGATGTTGGCGGTATAGTTCAATTCTGATATAGGAAAAGGAATAGTGTTGGCTTTAAATACTGTATCCCTGGGTTTATAGAACTCCCGTCGTTTGGCTTCATGTTCAGCTATAAGCTGGCGTCGGGCTGCATTAAGCTCCTTAGCCTGAAAAAACCAATCGTTTATCAAGTCAATATTAATATGTTCAGGGTGAAATACTGTGTTTCCCAATTTACTTATCTGTGATTTTATTTGCTCAAGAGCACGAGCCGGATTATTTGCTTTATTTGGTGATACATCACAAATAACAGTTGTTTTAAGTTGATCCTCATCAATGATCGATAGTTCAAATTGATTGTTCAGTTCAATAAAATGTATCTCAACCATAATGGAACGTCGGGTCGTGTTTTTAATGACAGCATCGTTAAATTGCTTGTCATGATTCCGATATAAGGTAATGCCTTTAGAAATACCCTTCATATGGTTGGGGTAGATTTTGTTACCTTCAACTTTATTTACCAGAACACCACTCAGCTCCTTGTTTTTGGTGAAATAACTAAGTCCGTCACCATTCACAAGCTTTTCTCTGGAATCAAGGATAAAATGGGTTTTGGCTATGAACTTAACTTTGCCAAGCTCTTCACCAATGTTTTTAGGTGAATCAATTGAACAGATGTCCTGTTCCCGGCCATTGACAAAATATTTACTAAACCCCCTGTTGAAGCTTTTTGATGCGGAAGCTTTGAAACTGGTCATAGCTTTTCCAGAAGATGCCTGTATTAAATCATCTCTGTCATCTATGATTGTATCCAGCATTTTTCGGTAATGAGCAGTAATATTGGCCACATAATCTTTGTCTTTAAGCCGACCTTCAATTTTAAAAGAGGAGATACCTGCATCAATTAATGATTCAAGGTGTGATGAAAGATTAAGATCTTTGAGCGACAGCAGGTGTTTGTCCTTATAGATTTCTGAGCCATTTTTATCTTTCAGGCTGTATTTTAATCGGCATGGTTGGGCACATTCTCCACGATTGGCACTGCGTTTATTAATAGAGGCACTCATGTAACATTGGCCGCTGTAACAAACGCATAAGGCGCCATGGATAAAATACTCCAAAGGAACGGTTGTGTTTTTACTGATGTCTTTAATCTGCTTAATGGATAATTCACGTGCCAATACGACTTGTGAAAAACCAACATCCTGTAAGAATCTGACTTTCTCGATGCTTCGGTTATCTGTTTGTGTGCTGGCGTGGATCTCTATTGGAGGGAGCTCTGTTTCCAGTAGGCCCATATCCTGAATGATTACTGCATTGGCGCCTGCTTTATAAATGGCATGAATGAGTTTATTCGCTTCGTCTATTTCATGATCAAATAGCAATGTATTAAGTGTGATATAAACTTTTACCCCGAAAAGATGAGCATAATTGATTAACTCTTCAATATCGGCCAAAGAATTACCGGCATTTTTGCGGGCACCAAAACCCGGACCGCCGATGTATACAGCGTCTGCACCATGGTTTATAGCGGCAATACCACATTCCAGGTTTTTTGCTGGAGAAAGTAGTTCAATCGTTTTGCTAATGGAGCTGTTCATTGATTTTTATTTAGCTTAATATACGGGCAGAATAGGTATTTAAGTTATAATTTATATTTTTGCTTTGATACTATTTGCTCATTTACGGGCAAAAGTAACATATTTATTTGACCCTATATCAGATGCCAGGTTTAGACGTAATTGTTGTATTTGTTGTTATTGCCTTTATCCTTCTATCGCTTTATCGTGAATGGATGGGAGCTGCATTTACGTTCTTTATTGCAGTGATGGTTCTTGGCATCTTCAAGATATTAACACCGGCTGAAATACTGGAAGGTTTTGCTAATGAGCAGATCGCAGTCATTATTATGCTCTTGTTACTTGGCGATGCTATACGCCAAACATCTGTTATTGAAATCTTTTTCGCCAGAATTTTCCCTACATCATCTACATATAAGGGCTTTTTAGCGCGTATGATGCTATGGGTGGGTGGATTCTCAGCTTTCTTAAATAACACACCGCTTGTGGCTGTTATGATGCCATATGTGCACCAATGGAGTCGGCGAAATAATATTTCTTCATCGAAGTTGTTGATTCCTCTTTCATATGCTGCAATTCTGGGAGGTTGTGTAACACTGATAGGTACTTCCACTAACCTGATTGTAAGTGGTATGGTTGTTGACCAGGAGATAATTCCGGATATGGCACCACTTGAAATGTTTGATTTTGTGTGGGTAGGTTTACCCATGTTGGTTATCGGCTTTGCCTATTTATATTTCTTCAGTTATAGATTATTGCCAAGCCGTGCATCAGCCTTAGATGATTTTAATGATTCGGACCGCAAATACTTGGTTGAGGCTGAGATACGAAGTAATTCGGGACTCATAGGCAAAGTCGTCAAGGATGTTGATTTTAAGGGAAAGTACGGTTTACTGGTCGTTGAAATATGTCGGGGAAAACAAATCTTTCAAATAAGGGAAGGTAACTTTGTTTTAAGTGAAGGAGATGTGCTGCGTTTTGCGGGTGATCATAACAATATAGCAGGATTGTTATCTGATAGCAGTGAACTAACGGTGCCGTCAGTTGGTATGATGTCCAAGCTCAAACGTTCGCAGATTGTAGAAATTGTAATTTCTCACAACAGCTCACTTATTACCAAGCAGGTCAAAGATATTTATTTCCGAGGTAATTATGACTCAGCACTTCTGGCTATTCATAGGAATGGAGAAAGAATAAGAGGTGGTATTGACGATGTTAAGCTGAAGGCAGGAGACGTATTACTTTTGTTGGCAGGTGATAACTTTACAAGTCACCTTCAGAACGAGATTGATTTCTATGTAATTTCACGCGTTAAAGAATTACGCAAGCCAGAAAAGTATAAAATATGGGCGCTGTTCGGAGGAACATTGATGGCCATATTTTTAGCAGCTGTTAAACTGGTACCCCTGTTTCTTGGCTTACTCATTGTATTAGCAATGATTAATATTCTGAAGGTTGTATCTTCTAAAGATCTGCCTAAAAGCATTGATTATAACCTGGGTGTTATCATAGCCTTGTCATTGGCCCTGGGTACCGCCATGATCAAAACCGGCGTGGCCGACATGATTGCTAATACTGTTATTCGTGTGTTTTTACCATTTGGGCGAATTTCATTATTGGTGGGCATATATTTAATTACAACTGTATTGGCTGCTTATATTACCAATAAGGCAGCTGTTGCCATCATGTTTCCAATTGCCATCACTGCAGCCAAAAACCTACCCCTTGATCCGATGCCTTTTGTACTGGTAGTGTCGTTTGCTGCTGCTGCTAATTTTCTGACGCCCATTGGATATCAGACGAACCTGATGGTCTACGGTCCCGGTGGGTATAATTTCAAGGATTTCTTTAAAATAGGGCTGCCGCTTACAATTATTTATATGATTGTTACCATATCAATTTTAAGCTACATGTATTTCCCATCATGATCATAAAAAAAGCTGTCCGATTGATCGAACAGCTCTTCTCTATAATCTAGTTCTTTTTTAATAATGTCCCAGAAGTTTGGCGACTTTATCAACCTGCTTGCTTTTATTTGGATCAATCGCCTTGTTGTTACTCTTGGCTTTAAGCATTTCTTTTCTTAACTCAATAAATGCATTGGAAACTTCAGACATATTTTGTTGGCTTTTAATCAATTGACGTTCCATCTCTTTAAGCTGAGCCGATTGCGCGTCTAATTGCTTTTGTATTTCAACCCGTTGAAGACCACTCTCATTTGCTTTTTCCTGCGATTGTTTTAACTCATCCTGTAGCATTTTGTTTCGCTGTTTAGCCAGTTGCAGAGAATAATTTAAACTAGCCGTATCGCGCTTTAGAACATTAACAGTGCGCATGGTTTGATTTAATTCTTCATTGGCCAGGTATGAGTCAGCTTCCTTGGCCTTAAAATTCTTCATGGTCTCATCCAGCCTGGTGTTTAATTCTTCGCTTTCATCTTTAAGGCGTGTAACCATTATCATTAGATCCGAAATTTCATCAGTTTTTAATGCATTACTTTTACCAAAGTCATTTTTCATGCTTTCGTAGTCCGAAATAGCACTTTCTAAATTAACCTGTAGTTGTTTGCTTTCGGCTGTTTTCTGTTCTAGATTATCTTCCAGCTTGCTGTTTTCAAGTAGAAGTGCGTCGTATTTCTTTTTTGATACCACGCAGCTACTTAATGACAGAACGAGTGCGGTTAATACAAAAATTACTCTAGTCATATTGCTTTTGTTTTAATGTAGTTTCAATAATTTAAGTCGGTATTTGACTTTAAATATACCTTAAAAGAAATGAATTTCTCATTTGAAGAAAATCATTTCTCAAATTATATATTCAAAACACTGCGTCTGGGACATCAAATATAGTGCCTAAAATCCCGGGTTTACGAGTGTTTTTTTATAATAGTTATAAGAGGCGAATTTTAAGGAATGATTATTGTTAATGTATGCGAGCAAAAGAAAAATAGTATCTTAACAACTTGTAATAATAGATTTTTATCAAACAATAAAATATAGATATGCTATTAACAAAGATTAATGCTTATATAGTTCTAATAGCTTTGTTGCTTGGAAGTTCAGTTTTACAAGCCCAGGATTTTGAAATCAAAGGACGAATAATTGATGCGGAAACCAATAAGCCTGTTGAGTTTGCAAATATAGGAGTTGTTGGAACTTACCTGGGGACGGCATCTGATTTTGATGGCTATTATCATTTAACAGTTGCAAAAGACTTTGTCAATTTTAAGGTGCAGATTTCAGCCGTTGGTTATAAAGTAAAGGAATTTACTGTTGACGAATTGAATGTGCTTAACGGAGAGTCTATAAAGCTGTTTAGTCAAACTTATGGATTAAAGGCGGTTGACGTTAAAGCTGATTCAAAGCGCTTGTATGGCATTGTAAAGACGGCTGCCAATATTATAGAGGACTCTTATGAAAAGGCCTATTCTGCAGATGTTTACCTTGAACAAAGTTACAATGGAAATAAAACCGAAGCAGTTATTAGTTATACTGATTCGAAAGGCTACGGTAATCGTTCTTTGGCATCGGTATATGAAAGTACAGGTTTTAAGATTGAAGAAGTACGACGTGATTATGAGGTAACGCCTATTAAAAAGGGTATGATTTTCGCCGGTGACATTCTCGCATTCGATATTGCGAGGCAGCGTGGTAATATACTTGATGTTGATTTTGTTGATCAGTATGAGTTAAAATTAGCGGAAGAGACCATTATTAATGGTGATTCTGTATGGGTTATAAATTATAACCTAGAACACCCGAATGTCGCTAATACGGGAGACGCCTATTGCAAATCCTATAATGGGGTTATTGTGGTACGTCAACATGATTATTCAGTTGTTACCAATAATATTGAATATACATCAAATGGATTCTTTCATGCAGGCAGAGATGCCTACAGAGACAGTGTTAATGAATCAGATTATGTGTGCAAAGTATCTGTCAACTACATGAAAACTGAGAATAATAAGTATGCTGTAAGTAAGATTAAGTACGAAGGAAGCGGTGGAGGTACTACACTAAAAGCAAACTGGTTAGTGTATAAATACAATTCCTTTAAAACAGAAGCAGATAAATCATTTTATAGCGATAAAACTGAAAACAAAGATTTCTGGAATCGATTTAGCTTACCGTCAGAATAAAAAGAGTACAACGAATAAGTAAAAAGGGGATTTGCTATAGTAGCAAAATCCCCTTTTTACATTGTTGATAGATGTATTTTCTTTAATTCTTTGACTGATAGCATTTAATCCATTCAACCTGTATGCTGGCATTTGAATCAATATTTTCAGCATTTTCAGTCATATGGGAACTGAAAACAAGGTACATTGGTGAATGTGGAATGTTGCTGCTTTGCTCATTTACTTTTACCCCATTGATAAACCAATTGATTTTGTCTTTGGTCCATTCAAGTGAGTAGATGTAAAAGTCATTTTCAAAGTTGGCTCCGTTAACTGTTTTAGTCACTACTTTTGGTGTTTTACCATTTAGCAGTTGTAGGCCAGAAGTGAAGCTTTTGGCATTTTTAGCATTAAATCGGAATATATCAATTTGAGGTGCCATTTCTTCACCAACCATCCAAAAAGCATGTGTAACTGCTTTATTATGATTAACCCTTACTTTAGCTTCAATCTTACCAAAAGCCTGGCGATGGCTTTGACCGGTACTAATCATACCAGAAGTATAATTAAATGTTTTGGGCATAAAACCTCTTTGCATGTCCCATACCAATCCTTCAGCTTCTTCATTTTTGGTATTAATGTTTACACCGTTACCATCAATTTTAATGTTATTGTCGGTAAAGAACTGATTTTCGTTCTCCAGAACGTATGTCTTATTTAATAAAGCCTTTCCCCAGTAATATCCGGTAATCCATTTGCCCTTGTCTAATTGCTTGGCAGAGAATTCATCTTCAAAACAAAGTTCCCACTTATTAATGGTATTGAATGAATTCTTCTTTTCAGTCTTAACATACCAATTGTAGTCAGGCGATTTTAGTAATCTTGCATGCTCTTGAATTAGACTATATTCTTCAGATTTCTGGAATTTCTTTTTGTCTTCCATCCAGCTCTTAAACTGAACAAATTTCTCTGAAGTAACTTCATGTTCTAAATCATGATATGTTTTTAGTCGTTCAGAATTATGAATGTTTAGATAGTTCTTGTAGATCGCCGATTTTATTTGCTTGTTATAAAGCTTAATTTCAGAATCTTTAGATAATTCTTTATAACGCTTAAACTTAGTAAAGGCATCAGTCTTTTTAAATCCTCTTTGCTTCTTCTCACTTAAAAACTCACTGCTTCTTACAAATTCACTGAGTTCGGCCAGTTCCTTAAGCTTCGCTGATTGCTTAATGCTATCAACCTTATCAGGCATGCCTGAAGCCTGATACCTGAAGTACTTTTTAAACTCGCTTGACTTCTTTTGAGCAGTATATTTGTTTAATTGCCTGTATTCGGCAGTATCTTTAAACTTTTCATTTTTAAGTTTATCAACTTTCTTTTTAAAATCACTTGAGTTGATAAGTATCTCCAACTCCTTGATGCGTTTTAATTCATCAGATTCTTTGTATGAATTAAAGCGTTCAAAGTCGCTGTGTAATTGCTTTATGTCGGCTTCGTATTTAGCCGTTTTCGGATATTTATTTGAAGAAAAGAGTGCCATTAAATTATAAGTTTTGGGCGTTTAGTTGATATCATACGTGTTTGAGCCAATAAAGTTTATTCTTTGATCAATAATTTTTGCTTTATAAATGTAAGTGTTCGCAAATAGAATGGTATTGTTCGGATATGAACGCTTTTAATTTGAGGTTGAATTTGGTAAGGTGCATTATATCAGTGTTATGTGTTTTTTGGTTTGATAGTTGAGTTATAGTTTTCAGAGTGACACTTATAAAGATAAGATATTGTTACAGATTGACACATGATGAGCAGGGTGAAACAGGTGATTTAAGTTTATTAACAATTTTTAGACTTGTTTTTAAGAAATTGTAAGGGTTTTTAAGGGCTTGAAAAACAGAATATAAGAAAAATATTTGTGTTCTATAACATTAAAATGGTGTTAAATTTTCTTAGCTTATAAAAAACATGATTTCAGTCATATATCCTGAAAATCTAAAGTGTGTTTTTTGCAGCGAATTTGAAAATAGTTGTTAAGGATATAACAGTTTTTAATTACGGACCATGAAGGATTTATTACAGTTAGTTAGTTTTTTCGATACGACATCTTTAGAAGGGATGAGTAGAGCTAAGCTATTAAATAGGATAGATACAAAATACATTGTATCTCCTGCTGTATTAGTCAAAGCTCTTTCTGAACACATCAACGATTATGAGGTTCTTGCAGTTGATGGAAAAGTTAATCTATCGTATAGCACCATTTATTTTGATACTGATGATTTATCAATGTACAAAGAGCATCACAATGGTAAAAATCATAGATATAAAGTTCGTTACAGACAATATAAGGAAACAGGTGATAAATTCATCGAGGTAAAGGAGAAAATTAAGACTCGTACGGTTAAACAACGTCTGAGAATAGATCAGTTTACCTATCCTATTTCAAAAGGTTTAGAAAGCCTTGTTCACGATTGCACGCCCTATAGTGCAGGTGATTTGGAACCAAAGCTTACGACAGATTTTAATCGGATTACCCTGATTAATAAAAAAGCATGTGAGCGTATTACCATTGACCTGAATATTCGCTTTACAAATGATAAGCAATGCAATTATTCATTAGGTAATTGTGCGATTGTTGAAATAAAACGAGACAAAGAAGACGTTTATTCCGGATTTGCCCGTACTTTAAAATCAAAAGGGGTTTTACCATTATCAATAAGCAAGTATTGCCTAGGAACTATTGCTCTTAACAACAAAGTAAAATACAATCGATTTAAACCTCGATTAAGAAAAGTTGAAAAACTGGTTGCTCAGGAACATTCACAACTATCAATGGTTGTTTAACTGATGAGATGATGAGACTGTCGTTACTACTTTTAAGCCTTTTAATTGCAAATACGCTTTTTGCAGGTTCATATGAGTTGGATGCAGCAACAAAAGAGCGTATAAAGCAAACTGCCATTCATTTTTTTGAATCTGATGAAATAATTGAGCTGACAGTAAAAGCTGATTTTACAAGTATCAGAGAGGATCGCGACAGGGCAACCAATGAATATCATGCAGCAACCATAGTAATGAATGATGATGGTGATGAACTGCAGATTCCGGTTAAAATAAAAACACGAGGTAATTTCAGGCTTAAAACTGAGAATTGCGATTTCCCTCCTTTGAGGTTTAAATTTAAGACCCGTGAAGTTATCAATACTGTTTTTGAAGGTCAGAAAAAACTGAAACTGGTTACTCATTGTCGCGACACAAGCGAAACCATGCAAAATACCATGCTACGAGAATACCTTGTATATAAAATGTACAATGCTGTTAGTGATCAAAGTCTTAGAGTGCGGCTAGTCAAGGTAAAATATGAAGATGTGGTATATGGTGATGAATTGATTAAATATGCCTTTTTTGTCGAATCAGTTGAGCAGATGGCCAGTCGCCTTGGACTTGAAGAGGTAGAGATGGCAAACCTTAGACAAGAACAATTGGTTGAGGAAAATATTATACAGTTGGCCTTGTTTAATTATATGATTGGAAATACAGACTGGTCTATTCCAAAGTTGCACAACGTGGCCTTGTTCCGGCACGACCGACATTCACCTCCGGTAGCTGTACCATACGATTTTGATATGTCAGAGTTTGTTGACGCTTGCTATATGCATGTTTATATGGGACGTGAGTTACTCGAAAACAGGTATAAAGGAAAAAAAGTACCACTTGAGACCTTAGAAAATGCAATGGCGCACTATAAAGAGAAAAAATCAGAGTTAATCAATACTATACTTGATTTTGAATACCTGGATTTAGCCACCAGGCAGGAATGTCTGACGATAGTTGATTCCTTTTACCAGGTATTGGCCAATAAGCAGTCTTACCGAAAAGCATTTATTGCCGAAGCTACAAAATAAGAGTCGCTCCTTAATTGATTAAGCTTTAAGCCCTTGTTTTTAAAAGATAGCTAAGGGCTCAAAAAACTGCGCTAATACTGCGAAACATCCCTATTTTTTTATATTTTTGCACAGCAAATGCGAAAATAGCTCAGTTGGTAGAGCACGACCTTGCCAAGGTCGGGGTCGCGGGTTCGAGTCCCGTTTTTCGCTCAAAGGGGCCAAAAGCAGGCCCTCTTCTTTTTCAGAATAATTCTGATCATATGCCCAAGTGGTGAAATTGGTAGACACGCAAGGTTGAGGGCCTTGTGGACGATTTAGTCCGTGCTGGTTCGAGTCCAGTCTTGGGCACTTTATGATAAATATAAAGTGAATCAAAATCGCTCAAAACGAATGTTTTGGGCGATTTTAGGTTAACTGAATAATTTAAAATAAATCATTCAGAAACAAGCTCATCGAGACTAAATCGAGACCTGTTTTTCTACACTTACTTCCTTTGATCTTTTCATTTTTTAGACGAAGTCTCTTTTTACTAGTTGTCATACAAATTAGTCTGATTTAACATGTTTTGCTGTTGGAGTTGTGTTCCATCGGCATTAATTTGTTGAAGCAGATACATAAATTAGGAGGAGATTATTATGAAATTAAAGATTCACTTTATTTTAAAGAGAGGTAAAAAGAAAAGAAATGGTGAATGTCCGATTTATGTGCGCTATACATATTTGGGAAAGAGGGTAGAGAACGCCACAGGAATTTATTTGCGGCAGGATATGTGGAACGCATCTCTTCAGCGATCAATTGCTAAAGGAAGAGAACGAGATGATGTTAATAATCGATTGAGTAAAATTAGAAGCAAGCTAAATGATACCTTTTATAAGCTTGAAGCAATAGGAGATAGATTTGATGTTTATAATATTAAAGAGGACATACTTCAAATAGATACGAATGAATATGTCATGGTTGTTTTTGATTATTACCTCAACTCAATCAGACAGAAATTATATAAAGGTTATTCCAAAGAAACCTTCAAACATTATAAAACATCCCGCAATCGTTTGGCTAAATTTATTTATTGGAAGTATCGAAAGTATGATGTCACACTCTCTACTATAGATTATCGTTTTTTGGATGCTTTTGATATGTATTTAAAAATGGAATGTGGTGCACATCAGAATACTGCCTGGAACTACCATAAACATTTAAGAAGAGTTTTGAATTTAGCTATTTCTTTAGATTACATTGCTTATAATCCTTATTCTCGATACAAGGTTCCTCTCGAACCAACTTACAGGGAATTTTTGACAATTGAGGAAGTGCGCAAAATTGAAACAGCAGATATAGATTTACCGGTTGTCAGCATGATACGTGATATATTTATTTTTGCATGTTATACCGGCTTAGCGTACGCTGATTTATCCAAACTGAATAGCTCACATATCCAAAAGCGCGATGATGGCAACATTTGGATTATTATTCAGCGAACGAAAACAAAAAATCGTTGTATTGTTCCTTTATTTCCCAATGTTCAAAGAATTTTAGATAAATATGATAATCACCCTTATTGCATTGAAAAAGGCACCGTATTACCGGTGTATGTGAATCAAAAAATGAATAGTTATTTAAAGGAGGTAGCTCGTGTCTGTGGAATTGCAAAGAATTTAACAATGCATATGGCCAGGCATACGTTTGCCACTTCAATTTCATTGTCTAACGGTGTGCCAATAGAGACTGTGGCAAAAATGTTAGGTCATACATCCTTAAAAACAACTCAGATTTATGCCAGGATAGTAGAAAGTAAGATCTCTGAAGAGATGATGGAGTTACAGAAAAAATTAGGAATGTAAAAATGATTGATTATAGCAATTTTAGCGTTCATATTTGATGTGAAAAACCACATGTATTTGACAATGTACTGATTATCGAATTTAAACAAATAACTGTGTTCACGAAAAATATTTGTTCACGTAACGTGAACGATGTATATTTGTGAACATGAAGCAAGAGGTTATACATATTGCATTGGATAATTTTAAGAAAACTACCGGGATGGATATTTTCTTAAAAGATAATACACCATTAGATGGAGAGTTGGAAATACCAGCTTTGGGTAAAGGTGTTCATTATGTTGTCGAAATTAAGCAAGAGGTCAGACCACATCAGGTGCAGCAGTTGGAATATAACAGCAAAGAATATGGCAATTTTATGGTTATTGCAAATCAGATTTTTCCAAAGGTTAAAGAAGAATTGAGAGCAAAAGGTATCGCATATCTTGAGACTAATGGTAATACTTTTATAAAAAAGGAAAATATCTTTCTGTTTATTGATACTCAGAAAACAATCTTTCGGACAAAAGAAAAAGGTAATCGGGCATTTACAAAAACAGGATTGAAAGTATTATTTCACTTACTCCATAATAAAGAAGATATCAATTTGCCGCAACGAGAATTAGCAAAATTAACCAAGGTCGGATTGGGTAGCATTCCTCAGGTTATAGAAGGGCTAAAAGAGACGGGGTATCTTTTGCAGCTAAATAATAAGACATACGTTTGGGAAAATCGGAAAGAGTTATTAGATCGTTGGGTAATAGAATATGACACAGTTTTGAAACCCAAACTGAAGAAAGAACGATTTGGGTATCAGGGCAATTGGAAGGACATTGTTTTAGTAAACGAGTTAACTGCTTGGGGAGGAGAACCAGCAGCAGATATTTTAACCAATTACCTTCGTCCGGAAAAATTGATTCTTTATACAAAGGAGAACCGTTTGAACTTAATGAAAAACTATCGCTTGATACCAAAAATTAACGGTCAGATAGAGGCTTACGAAATGTTCTGGGAACAAGATAAAGAGAAGCCTACAGCACCTCCAATTTTAGTTTATGCAGAATTATTATTGGAAGGTGGAAAAAGAAATAATGAAACAGCAACAATAATTTTTAATGAATACATCCAACCAAAGTTATAAAGAGTTGGCCATTCCTTATTTTAGGGAAACTTTTGAGTGCATTGATAAAATAATGAAAGCACGCAATATTCCTTATTATTTAATTGGAGTAAGTGCTATAGCTTTAGAGCTTCTCAAAAAAGGAATTAAACCATGTAGAGGTACCAAAGATATTGATTTTGCCATAATGATTTCGAGTATGGCAGAGTATGAGGGAATTAGTGATGCATTAATTAACAATGGCTATAATAAAGTGAAAGCACCATGGACATTCTACTCTGATAAATTTAATGTGGCAATTGATATTTTACCTTTTGGTGAAATAGAAGAGCAGGATACTATTAATTTTAATAAGCGCTATAGTGATCTGCATGTATTGGGTTTTACCGAAGTGTTGGAGGAGGCCATTTCTATACCAATTGAGGAGAAAATGGTTAATATTCCGCCTTTACCTGGAATGATTATTCTAAAATTAGTAGCCTGGAGCGATAGACCTGAGGAACGTGATAATGATTTGACAGATATTCTTAAAATAATTGAACATTATTTTGATTTAGAATTTGACGATATTGTTGAGAATCATAATGATATTTTTCCAGATGACGGCTTTGATCAAATGAAGATTGCTGCAGAAGTATTAGGAAGAAAGGCGGCAATGTTCCTAGATAAATCAGTGACCTTATCGCAAAGAATTCATTCGGTATTAAAAGAAAATCTATCAGATGCATCTATGTCTGAAATTGCACGAGAATGGTCTAAAAAACTAGATGTAGAAATTGAATATGCATATTCTGTATTAGAATCGTTTTACAGAGGAATTTTAGAGGGAAAGTAAGAATAGCTTTTTAGGAATTGTGTCTAAAGCCTTTTCAGTTTTAACTATACCCAAAGGAAGATGGCCGAAAAAACTAAGAAGTGATAAAAAGTTTATCGTATCAGCTGCTGGCATCGCACAGAAAGCTCAGGATTATATTCTGAATATCTGATTTCGATATTCATTTACTTACAAAGCATAATCTAAGTGTATAAAAGACAGGATATCGCACTGTATTAGTGAGATTACTTTGTTTGTTAGCAGGGTAAATAGTCGTTTATGAAGAATTTACTTAATGCTAC
The DNA here is from genome assembly GCF_050589845.1 of Carboxylicivirga agarovorans. Classification (NCBI taxonomy): domain Bacteria; kingdom Pseudomonadati; phylum Bacteroidota; class Bacteroidia; order Marinilabiliales; family Marinilabiliaceae; genus Carboxylicivirga; species Carboxylicivirga agarovorans. Next base: position 68,117 of record NZ_JBNGPA010000014.1, read on the forward strand.
ATTGCAATTAATCAAAGAAATAGATAGCCCATTGAATGCGAACATGGAATATACCAATCTGACTCCAACTTGGGAACAATAAACGTTCAACCTTCTGAATTTAGCTGCTTACATTTTCATTTAAAACGAAGTATTATGGCACTAAAATCAGAAAGAGACGTCAGTTATGGACGTGAAAAAGTCTATCGTGACCAGATTGTTACCCTTGGGGACCTGAAAGAATTCAAAGAAGACTTATTAACACAGCTCAGCAAAATTGTAGCTGAAAACCTAACACCAACCAAGAAGTGGATAAAAAGCGCTGAAGTAAGAAAGATACTAGGTATCTCGCCAGGGACTCTGCAAAATATGCGGGATAACGGTACCCTGCCTTATACCAAGGTGGGAGGTACGCTCTTCTATGATATCAAGGATATCCAAAAGATGCTCAATAAGAACAAGGTGGCTGCATTGACGCGTTTTAACTCATGAACTACATCCTGCACCTGAACCATGTATTGGAATGTTTCAGCAATGATAAGCGCATCATCCCTCGGCATATCAGCATGTACATGGCCTTGTTTTTTCTGTGGAATAAATTCAAATTCCCGGAAAGCATATACATTGTGCGCCATGAACTGATGCCTTTGTCTAAGATCGGCTCCATGAAATATTACCATTTAACTCTAAGGGAGCTGGATGAATGGGGCTATATTCGTTATCAGCCTTCGAAAAGCATTTATCAGGGTTCAGGTGTGGTGATGCAAACATGTTTCAATAGTGATACAAGCTGTGGAAGTTCTAGTGAAACAACTGCTGCATGTTCCACTGAAACGACCGCTCCAACATCCGGTAGTACAGGTAATGGAACAAGCAGTGTATCCACTGGTGAAGCCATTAATATAAACGCTAATAAAACAGTTATAAATAGTAATAACTCTGGAGAAACAATTGAAAACACTAGTGGGCACCCAGATGAAGCTCAGCCCAGAATCGTTTTTAATGAAGCGTCAGGGAAGAGCAATGAAAAAGTCGATCAAGCTAAGCGTTTTCAGAAGCCCGAACTGAAGGAGCTGAAAAGGTATTTTGAATCCCGAGGCATTGCAGGAGAGGAAGCGATTCGTTTTTACAATCATTTTGAATCCAATGGCTGGAAGGTAGGCGGTAAGAGCGCAATGAAAGATTGGAAAGCTGCTGTTCGTAACTGGATCTTAAACATGCAAAGATACCGTTCGAACGGTAAAAAGTCAGAACAAAATCCTTTGTCCACAACTAATGATAAAAACTATGACGAACCCCTCTAGTCCCTTGAGATGGAAAAAAGATGGCTGGATACATTATAGTTTTTCAGCCTCACTGGCCTGGTTGGAGAAGACTGGGAAAAAGCGCTATGGACAGCATTTTGAAATACAGGAGAAAGACCATGGGATTATTTACAAACTTCTTATTTACGCTATTGGAGATTCGGAAAATATGCTTAAGCATGGCTTACATCCTGCCAAAGGCATCCTGTTATCCGGACCAATCGGGTGTGGGAAAACCAGTTTGATGCACTTGGTGAATTACTTTTTCCCGGTTCATCAACGCTATAGCATACAGTCAGCCCGGCAGATCACCATTAATTTTGTCCGGCAAGGTTATGAGGTGCTACATACTTATACCAATGGCTCCTACCAGTTTAAAGCAAATGGTTACCAGGCTAGGACCTATTGTTTTGATGACATTGGCATTGAACGACCTGTCAATTATTTTGGAAATGAATGTAATGTGATGGGGGAGATATTATTGAGTCGTTATGACCATTTTATTCACAGAAAAATGATGACGCACCTGACAACCAACCTTTCTGCTTCCGAGCTGGAGGGATTGTATGGGAACCGCTTAAGAAGCCGTATGCGGGAGATGTTTAACCTGATTAGTTTCGAACGCAATTCAGTGGATAAACGGCAGTGATATTCGATAATACTTGATTATTTTTGCAGTATGAACGAGCAGACAGAAGATTTTAATGAGTTAGTGAAGCAGTACATTCAATCCATCGATGAACAGGCTGACATTATCCTGTTATTTCCACAAGGTAAAAGACCGGACGAGGAGATTCAAATTTATGTGCTGACAGCGGAGAAAGTGAATTTTGAGCTCGAACAAAACTACTACAAAGCTTGCTATAATCTGGAGCTGGCTTCCAAACACAATTTATCCATTTATCTGTATGCCAGGGAGGACTGGCATAATCAATTGCTTAATACGCCTATTTATCGACAGGTAAGCAATGAGGGCATCGTATTATAAGTGAATGCCCCCGGCCCATTGGGAAAAGACAGATGCGATAAGGTATTGGCCAGTATTATATATTTATCATTCCCCAAAGCGCCCTTAACACACGTCCTAGCCCAGGGGCCTGACAGTTTCATCATTTCGCTTAAGCTTATTGCTTCAACAGACAGGCCTGAAGAAGGCTATTTTCTATAGATGCCCTTTTTTAAAGTCATTGCATAAGATATCGCGTGCGCAAAGCTTGGGCGGGTGGTGTGATGTGCAAAAGAGACGCTTTGCACTGCTACAGTTATGCACATGGGCTTATCGTTGGTCATGCCAATGAATGGAAGGGATTTACTATACGCATTGTTTTATTACAAATGATAAGCTCATTGCTTGGGCCAGTCAATCATGTTATGCCCGTCAATGAAGCTCCACTGCAAAGTGCTTCCTTTTGCAAATGACACCAATCCCTCTTCAATGGGTGGCTTACGCGATATTAATATGCCCCATACCATATCTGAAAAGAAAAATGTATCCCAAGATGAATCCAACTTGGGAATGGGTGTCCAGGAATGCTTGAATCTTTGTCACAAGCTTTTTCTGAAAGCAGAATAGGTATTGAACACCATGTTTCATCAAAAGAAGGCGCATGTTTGGATTAGAAGATATTAGCCATTGGCAATTTGCCAGGGGACTGCTTGTCTGCCTGGCTGGTTACTACATCATCATACTGATGTACCTGGCATTAAAGAAGGCTGCTAAGCCTGAAGAGACAAGCTTTGAAGCGGAGGCTTTGCAACATATGGAGAAGGCTCCAGTACAAACGGTGCGTGCGTCGGATTTTCCTGATAACAGGATCAATCAGGCAACAGCTGATGATAAAGCATTACGAGTAGCCACGAATCATGAGCCGGATTATAGCGGTTATGTGATGGAAACACTACAAGGTCGCCCAATGGAAGAGAAAGAGGCTTTTCTGAATAACATCGAATACCAACTGCAGGAGGGTGATAAACAATAAACGAATGAAGCAAACAAACATATATTATGAAAGAACACAACACGATTAAAAGAGGTCTGCTGGTTCTCTGCTTAGGTGCCATGCGTATGACGCATATACTGGCTCAATCAGCCCAGGGGATTGATCAGGCAACGTCTGAGGTGCAATCTTATGTGGATCCCATTGCCAACCTGATCATTGCCATCGGCGCGGTGGTGGGGCTCATTGGTGGTATCCGTGTTTACATCAAGTGGCAGAGCGGTGATCAGGATACACAGAAAGCCCTGATGGGCTGGTTTGGTGCTTGTCTCTTCCTCATCCTGGTGGGTGTTGTCATACGGGCATTCTTTGGTTAAAGCATGAAGGGCAAAAAAGTATATTCTATCAGCAAGGTGGATACCCGCATCTATGTCAAAGGTTTTAGTGGGGTGTTGGTGTACAAAGCCATGTATGCCATCCTGACTAGTCTTGGGATATTTGTTGGACTCTACCTGCTGACCAGCCCTTTGATCGCCTTACTGGTGGTGGTACCGGTATTAATGGTGATCCTCTACCGCCTGAATAAGATCCAACAGTCACTGGGGCCGGAGGGCTACCTGAAAAAACAGACGGCTAAAAAACTACCGGCCTTTGTAAGCATCAAACAAGAGATCACACAACTACTCAACAACGATAATCATTAGTTCATGAACGTTAAAAGCATTAATGAAACCTTGCCTGTAATGGGTTTTGATGGTGATATACTGTTGTCCAATAACCTGGATATGACCATTGGACTAGAGCTGCAATTGCCCGAATTACTGGCGTGTAGTGCGGAGGAGCTAAGTAAACTGCACGATACTTTTAGACGCCTACTGGCCATGCTGCCGGCCGGAACCTTGTTGCACCGCCAGGATTACTTTGTGGAGCAATCCTTTTACAATCAGGATGGCGGTGACGTTTCCTTTTTAAGTCGTTCTTACCTCCGTCATTTCAAGGGCAGGAGTCACATGCAGCATCAAGCATTCTTGTTTATATCACTGATCAATACCGAGCTCTTAAAGAATTTTTTGAGCTCCAGCCTGATTCAACCGGGTAACACCAAGAAGAAGGTGAAGCGACAAAAGGACCTACTGGAGGAGGTACGGGACAATGTGATGGCACAGCTAAAGCAAGGTGGTATCAACAGCCGCATCGTGAATCAGAAAGCTTTGGCTACGTTGATGCAAAATTATTTGGGCATGCAGTTTCAGGGGCAGCAAGGTATGTTGGGGAACCTGGACTTTCGGGATCACTTAAAAGTGATGAACCATTTTGTGGAATGCTACAGCCTGAGCGATTACAATCATGTGCCCTCAGAGCTTGGTTGTGTGTCCCGGCATCCTGGTACCAACCTGCCGGTCTCCATGGTATACCCCATTAGTTTTGGATTGCCTTTCTCTCATATCAACAACTGCTTTATCTACAAAGGCAATCAGAATGCGATCAAAGCTCAGCTGGAAGGGGCACGCAAGAAAATTTATTCGCTCAGTAAATTCTCCACGGAGAACAAGCTGAATGCTGAGCTCATCAGCCGCTTCCTGGAAGCGGTGCAGCAAGGTGGTGATCCCATTGTGCAGCTGCATGCCAACCTGATGCTTTTTGATGAATCTCTGCAAGGTTTAAAGGAGAAGCGCAGTCAAGCGAGTATGGCCTTTTCACAGATGAATTGCTTGCCATACCGCCATAGTTTTGATCTGCCGCTGATATATTGGGCCAATATGCCGGGTAGCACGCAGCTGCCGGAGACGGAGTTGATGTTGATGCAAACAGGGGAAGCATGTTGTTTCCTGAATTTTGAAGGGGCCATCCAAAACAGTGATTCTCCCTTTTACATTCATTTTGCCGACCGCCAAAGTGGTTGTCCGGTGAAAGTGGATATATCGGATGAACCCATGAAAAGGCATCAGATACATAACCGCAATAAGATCATCATTGGAGGATCGGGGTCGGGCAAGTCTTTCCTGACCAATCACCTGATGCGCCATTATGCCGAAAGTGACAAGTGTCACGTGGTATTGCTGGATGTGGGGCGTAGCTATGAACTGTTGGTGCACTACCTGAATGATCACCTGAAAGAACAAGGGGGTGCCATGCACGTGGAGTTTACGGAAGAGACGCCCATCTCCTTTAACCCCTTTGTGCTGACCGATGGACTGAGCACGGAGCGTAAACAAACGATTTTATCGGTTCTCTACACCATCTATAAACCGAACTTATCGGAGATAGACAAAGATGTGATCGCTCAGTCCTTAACAGCATACTATAAGGAACAGCACTCAGGACACTGCTTTAACACTTACTATGAGTTTGTGCAGCAATGGATACCTCGATTGGTGAAGGAAAAGGGGCTCATGTTCAATTGCGGAGAGTTCTTTTTTATCCTGAGCAAATACTACCAGGGTGGGGAATATGACTACCTGCTCAACAAGGAGATGCAGACGGATGAGTTTTTTCAATGTCCTTTTATTGTTTTTGAACTGGATAACATTAAAGACCATCCTATCATCTTTCCAGTGGCTACACTGATCATCATTGACATCTTTATGCAGAAGATGCGTCGCCTGAAAGGGACGCGCAAAGTCATTTGTATTGAAGAGGCCTGGAAAGCCATTGCCACACCACAGATGGCTGATTACATCAAATACTTTTTTAAGACGATCCGTAAATTCTTTGGTGAAGCACTGGTGGTGACCCAGGAGATCGAAGATGTCATATCCAGTCCCATCATCAAAGATGCCATCATTAACAATGCGGATACCAAGATATTGCTGGATATGCGCAAATTTGCCAATAAGTTTGATACCATCAGCCAGGTGCTGGGTTTAACAGCTTTTCAAAAGGAGCAGATACTATCTGTTAACAACAATCTGCCGGCCAAACGCAAACTGAAGGAGTGTTTTATCGGGCTGGGTACATACTCCAGAGTCTTTGCCGTTGAGGTGAGCCTGGCTGAATATTACTGTTACACCTCGGAGGAAAAGGAGAAGGAGCATATCAAACGGCAACTGCCGCACTACGATAGTTTTATGGAGCTGCTGGAGGCCTTTTCAAGTCCATAAACCAGTGCTTCATTAATAAATAGTCACTGACTCTAAAGAAGACTTGCTTCAGGACGGAAGCAAGTGTATTTATTTTTCAACCACATTAAATCTGTTATCATGAAAATCCTACAACTTATCTTATTATCAATGCTATGCTGGCTTGCAACCACTCAGCAAGTATATGCCCAGGCGCCTGTTACGGACATTGGGGCAGGCATTCAACGTCAGGCCCTGTGGGCTGCCGAAAAGGGTATATTGAGTAAAATGAGCTGGTATAACCTGCTGATAAAAGCCCTCAACGGTGATATCAAAGGACTAACGGGTGAACTGCTGGGTATCGACCAGCAGCTGCTTATAAGGAACAGCACTCAGGACACTGCTTTAACACTTACTATGAGTTTGTGCAGCAATGGATACCTCGATTGGTGAAGGAAAAGGGGCTCATGTTCAATTGCGGAGAGTTCTTTTTTATCCTGAGCAAATACTACCAGGGTGGGGAATATGACTACCTGCTCAACAAGGAGATGCAGACGGATGAGTTTTTTCAATGTCCTTTTATTGTTTTTGAACTGGATAACATTAAAGACCATCCTATCATCTTTCCAGTGGCTACACTGATCATCATTGACATCTTTATGCAGAAGATGCGTCGCCTGAAAGGGACGCGCAAAGTCATTTGTATTGAAGAGGCCTGGAAAGCCATTGCCACACCACAGATGGCTGATTACATCAAATACTTTTTTAAGACGATCCGTAAATTCTTTGGTGAAGCACTGGTGGTGACCCAGGAGATCGAAGATGTCATATCCAGTCCCATCATCAAAGATGCCATCATTAACAATGCGGATACCAAGATATTGCTGGATATGCGCAAATTTGCCAATAAGTTTGATACCATCAGCCAGGTGCTGGGTTTAACAGCTTTTCAAAAGGAGCAGATACTATCTGTTAACAACAATCTGCCGGCCAAACGCAAACTGAAGGAGTGTTTTATCGGGCTGGGTACATACTCCAGAGTCTTTGCCGTTGAGGTGAGCCTGGCTGAATATTACTGTTACACCTCGGAGGAAAAGGAGAAGGAGCATATCAAACGGCAACTGCCGCACTACGATAGTTTTATGGAGCTGCTGGAGGCCTTTTCAAGTCCATAAACCAGTGCTTCATTAATAAATAGTCACTGACTCTAAAGAAGACTTGCTTCAGGACGGAAGCAAGTGTATTTATTTTTCAACCACATTAAATCTGTTATCATGAAAATCCTACAACTTATCTTATTATCAATGCTATGCTGGCTTGCAACCACTCAGCAAGTATATGCCCAGGCGCCTGTTACGGACATTGGGGCAGGCATTCAACGTCAGGCCCTGTGGGCTGCCGAAAAGGGTATATTGAGTAAAATGAGCTGGTATAACCTGCTGATAAAAGCCCTCAACGGTGATATCAAAGGACTAACGGGTGAACTGCTGGGTATCGACCAGCAGCTGCTGGATGCGGTAGAGAATGTGTCGGGACTGATCAAAGATTACCGACGCATCGAAGAGACACGGGCCATGGTGGGCAAGATATTGGAAATTTATACGGAGAAAGTACCGAAGCTGATACAGGACAATAATTTTACGCCGCAGCAGGCGGCCGCCATACTGGAGGCTTTTGACATTATATTGACGGATAGCAGGAAGCTGGTGACCAATGTGCTGAATACCATCACCATTGATAAAGCGTTTATCATGGATGACAAGGCACGTTATGATGTGATAAACGGTATTTACCACCAGGTGCACAGCCACTATGGTACCATCTGTTACCTCTACAACAAAATACTCTATGCTTCCTATATGAAAAGCTACCAGCTGGATGACCTGAAGACCTTCGCTTTTTACTACAGTCTCTACGAAACCAATTAATCCAATAGTCATGAATGCCAAATTGTTATACCTGATGATACTCTTGTTAGTGGTGGCTGATACAAACCGGGCGCAAAGTTTTATCGCCACCAAGGAATGGAACGGTCAATACCCGGAGATGAATGGGGACTATCCTTTTACATTTATCTGCTGGAAAGGCTGGCTGCCACCCAAGGCTCATACCTTCATCGGCATCTTTCCAACGCAGTACTATTACTATGTGGGCTCCATGCTGGCTTACGATGTGAAGAGTTATGCCGAACTGGGGCTGCTGGGTGCGGTCAGCCTGGTCTTAAAAACGATTGATAAGAACACCATGGAAAAGTCGATGCAAGCGGTGAAAGGCATTAAGCTGAACCAGGAGGCACATGAAGCCATTGAAGACTTCTTGCGGCAAAGTCGCCTAAAAGGTTTACCGGATATCTATCAGACCACGCAGGTTTTTGACAAGGCTTACATGGCTTTGGAGGAACTATATCGACATGAGGCGCCGCAGGACATTAGTTGTGCTTTTGAACAGGCGATACGGGATTGCCTGGATGAGCTGCAGATGATCAACCAACTGGATGCTGAGCAAGGGGATAAGGTCAAAGCCATGGAGGCATTAAACCAGCAGGTCAGACAGCTGACGGGCACCATCTACTATACGGCACGCAAGATAGGAAGCAAGCGTCATGAGAACCAGGCGAGGACCTGTCACCTGGGCTTTTTAGGACAGTTGTAATTGAGATTTAATCCCCTTAACACGATGATCATGAACATTGAGAACTTTTTTGAATTCACAGATAGCCTGATTCAAACAGGCATTGAGCATGCACGCCTGCTGGTGGATATGGCAAGGGCCATCGGTGGTATCGCGGCTTTTCTGTTTATTGCCAGACGTATCTTTGAGCAGCTGATAGCTGACAATCCCATTATGATCTTACCCTTGTTGCGTCCCTTTGCCCTGGTTTTAGTCATCACCTTTTGGGGTGCTTTTATCCAGATACTTCTGGTGCCAACGCAAGGATTGACGCAGCTGTCGGAAGCCATCTACAATAACCAGCAGCCACTGGTGAGTGAGAAGCTGCAGGAGAAGCAGAATGCCATCCTGATGACGGACATGCCACTATTTGTGGAGAACGAAGAGAAGGAAGCAGACCTGTGGGATAAGGGCATCAACGTGCTGCTCACCACCTATAACATTGTGAGTGGACGGGCGCTGCGGAATCAGATCAGCTATTACATCATGGAGGGGCTGCGACAGGTGACGGAAGTGGCCTTTGAGGTGGTGGTTTACCTGATTGCTTTTTTACGCACCATCTTTTGTGTCTTGTTGGTCATCTTTGGTCCACTGGTGTTTGCGGTGTCGATCTTCGATGGTTTTCAGGATAACTACCTGCAGTGGATAGCGCGCTTTGTCAATGTGAACCTCTACCTGCCCATCGCGCTGATCATCCTGGCGCTGACGCAACACCTGCTCATCTATGTGCTGGATTTTGAGATTAACCTGATTAACTCCATGGGCATGTACCAGTCGTCGCTCTTTTTTGTGACGAACCTGATCGTGCCGGTATGTGGTATCTGCGGGCTGGTGATGGTGCCTAAGATAGCTACCTGGATCGTGAATGCATCGGGGACCAACACTGGTGGAGGCCGCATGCTCAGAACGGCTGCCATGATGGCGGTCTCCAAAGGCAGCCTGAAATAATCTGATCGTCCAATGAGCTATTGATTCATTATGAAACAACTATTCAACATACAACGCCAGTTCCGGTTCACAGTCTATGTGCTGCTGGCGACCACCATCCTGTCCATTGGAGCAGGGGTATATACTTTTGTGAGCTCCTTACAGCTGGTGAAAGAGTCCCGTAAGAAAATTTACGTACTGGATAATGGTCAGTCTCTTTTACTGGCACTAAGAGCGGATATCTCGGAGAACCGATCGGCTGAAGCCCGTCACCATGTGAAGCGCTTTCATGAGCTCTTCTTTACCCTGGAGCCAGATAAAGCGTATATCGAGAACAATATACGGGAGGCACTTTACCTGGCGGATAAGAGTGCCATGAAACAGTACCGTACTTTCAAAGAGAACAATCTCTATAACCGGGTGATCGCCTCGGATATCAGCATGACTTTGCAGAGTGATTCCATAAGGGTGGATTTCTCGGCATACCCCTATCGATTTAGCTACTACGGCAAGCAGAAGATTGTGCGTAAATCCAATACCACCATCCGTCAACTGATAACCAGTGGTCACCTTCGTAATATCTCAAGGACGGATAACAATACGCATGGCTTTTTAATCGAAGGCTGGATGATCGAGGATAACATGGATATACAAACCACACGTCGAACGAATTTTTAATGGCTTTTATAAAATCAACAGCTATGATGAACAACCTTAAAAACTATACCAAGGCCTTGTTGGAAAAAGCGGATGGGCAAGACAGAGGCCTTAGCCGGCAAAAACGAAAAATCAAATGGATCGCTATTCTGGGTACTCTCTTTTGCCTGTATATTCTGTCGTTTATGCAGCCGCATTTAGCCTTGCATCACCGCGCATTAGTGATACCCGGAGATAGTGTGCTTACGAATGTACCGGGAAATGACAGTACTCAGCTATCCAACAGCCCCTTTGCATGGCCGGTCGATTCCTTTGAACAACTACTAAACAAGCGAATAGATGAAAACACTGATTAAGAAATACAAAGCACTGTTTATCCTGCCATTGGGGCTCTTACCTTTCATCGTCCTGATCTTTTATATCCTGGGAGGTGCCAGTGCTGATGAAAATGAAAATGTTGAGACGAAAGCCATTGGTGTCAACTACCAGCTGCCGGATGCCAACCGGGATATTAGTATCCTCGATAAGCAGGAGGCATACCAACAGGTGAAAGTGGATGAACCAATGGAGCAGATAAAAATTGAGGTGGATACAGCACTCCCCAAAACACCTCTGGAGCTGACAGAAAAGGTGCCGGTGGAGCAAAGCAATGAGCTGCTTATGGCACATGTGAAAAGACAGGAGTTGCTTTCCAGGGAGGCTTTGCAGCTGCAAACAGAAGATGCCCCGACAGGTCTGAGGACAAGTGCTCAAAGGCAGGCAACAGCTCGATCCTCAAAGACAAGAAGTCACAGGGGCATAAGGACTTACCAGGCGAGTGCCAGAGAAGAAGCGCGGACGGCTGATAAAAGAACGTATCAGCCGGGTGTGGAACTGGATGACTTGACGGAGCTGGTGGATGCCCATGAACAGCTCATGCGACAAAATGATTCATTAAGCAGACAGCTTACCACAGTGCCCTTACCTGGTCCTGTTCAGCCAGTGAAACGCAAGAGTTTTGTAGTTGAATTGACAGCAAAGCAGGGATTTGAGCAGCCATCTGTGGACAATCAAAGCATAAAAGCACAGGTGGTTCAAAACACCAAAGTACTGACGGGTAACCGGGTGATGTTACGCCTGATACAGGATACACAGGTCAATGGCAGGACTATTCGAAAAGGCACATTGATCTATGCCTTGTGTAAAACGGATAACGAGCGCTTACAACTGTTAATCACCAGCCTGCCTTATCAAGAGGATTTTATCCCAGTCAGTCTCAGTGCCTATGACCTGGATGGCATTAAAGGGCTTTATGTGCCGGATAATGTGAATCGTAAGGTTTATAAGGATGTGGCAGGCGGTGTGAATCCATCGGTACTGTTCTCGGCATCCGACGATCCTTTATCATACATGGGGGTGAATGCGGCTGCTAACCTGAGTAAGACGGTGATCAAGCGGGTTAAACTCAAACGGGTTTACCTCCGTCAAAACTCGGTGCTGATACTTAAAAACGATTAACTACTTAAAACCAATTACCATGAAACGTCCACTAGTAATAACTCTTGCTATTCTGTTCTACCTGGGCAGCATCGCTCAAAACCATATACAGGTATCGGAACAGTCAACGCTGCACATCATCTGCCCGGCGGCAGTTACTTATGTGCAGGTGGGTAGTCACACAAAACTGTTGGCTGAAGCGGTTCCGGCATGGCCCAATATGGTGCGGGTGAAAGCCATTACTTCCTTTAAGGATAGCACTTCGCTAACGATTTTATGTGTCGGTAAGCTATATGGTTTGATCGTCAGCTACGAAAAACATTCTCCCTTGCAGTTAAAGCTCATGGATTTCCATGGGGATAAACTCAAGGAACTGCCTGATGCGGAGATGCCCTTGCATAAAGTATTGGACAGCATGGAAAAGCTCAAAAGAAAGGAGTGCACAAGAAAGCCTATTCGTACCAGGCAAAGCAAACAAATTGAGCTGTCGTTGGATGATATCCGGCTCAAAGATGACTTATTATTCATCAGGTTGACGATATATAACCACTCCGGTCTGATCTATAAAACAACGACGCCCTCCTTTCTCATGCGGGATAAGAAACCGAAGAAAGCTGCCAATGTGCAGGAATACCTGATCGAGCCCAAACGGGCTTCATCATCCCAATTAAGCATATCTCCAAAGGCTCAAAAGACCATGGTACTCGCCTTTAAAAGTTTCACCATCCCTCAGCATAAGCAGATGGAGATTAGTCTTCAGGAAGGAACGGAGGGGTATACCGGGCGTAACCTGCGTCTTACGTTGACGGATAAGGATATCCTGAAGGCGCCGGTACTATGAAGAAATGAGACCGGATAAATGATAACTCTTAACAACTAACTTCTAACTCACAGAAACATGTCACACAGCGAAGGTACCCAGTTGATACGACTGCATGAAGCATTTCGCTTTATCAGCTACCTCTTGCTCTTGCTTTCCTTTTACCTGACTTGCATGGATTTTTTCATTGCACACAACTTGTATCTGGAAGAATTGGGCTTTGTAGTGGAGAAGCTGCTGCGACTGCATTTTCTATCTGAGTTGGTGCCTTCCAAGCTATTGACCCTTGTTGTGTTGTTGATCACCTGCCTGGGAACCAAAGCGCAGAAACAGCCGGAGCTGACGGTTACGCTTATCGTGCTTCAGATATTGTCCGGATTAGTCTTTTACTGGGCAAGCTTATGGTTCTTGCCCCGACAGCCCCTGGCTTACATGATAAGTTCATTGGTGGCTTTTGTGATGGTCAACGTGGGATTTGATAATGTCAGTAAGCTCATTAGTGTTAACCTGATGAAGGACCGTTTTAACACGGGTAATGAAAGTTTTTTGCAGGATGAGGTGCTCAGAAGTAATGAGTGGTCGGTGAACCTGTGCAGTGAATACATCTACAACAATAAGGTCCGGCAGGGGTGGATCAATGTGGTGAATCCATTTCGTGCGACCATGGTCATCGGCACACCTGGTTCTGGTAAATCTTTTGGGGTGGTGCAACCTTTTATATCACAACACCTTCGGAAAGGTTTTTCCATGTGTGTCTATGACTTTAAATACCCGGACTTGTCATCACTGGCTTATACGCAATACCTGAGGGGGAAAGTCAATGGGTACCAGCCGGTTCATACGCGCTTCTGTGTTATTAACCTGGATGATATCAGCAAGAGTCAACGTTGTAATCCTCTGGCTCCGGAGCTGATGGATAGTCCCATCGATGCCTTTGAGGCATCACGAACGGTTCTGTATAACCTGAACCGGGAATGGATACGTAAACAAGGTGAGTTTTTCTCGGAATCGGCGGTGACCTTCTTCGCGGCTGTCATCTGGTTTTTAAAACGCTATGAAGATGGGAAATACTGCACCTTGCCCCATGCCATTGAGCTCTTGCAACTGGATTACGATGAGCTCTTTGAGATCATGGCCACCGAACAGGATGTGGTGAACATCATCAACCCGTTTATCAATGCACACCAACGAGGTGCCAGTGAGCAGCTGGAAGGGCAATTGGGCAGCCTGAAAATTGCCATATCGAAAATTATCACACCGGAGATTTACTGGATATGCTCAGGCAATGACTTCACACTGGACATCAATAACCCGGAACACCCGAAGGTGCTTTGTCTCGCTAATAACCCCTTGCGCATTGAGATATATGGGGCGGTACTGTCCCTGTTTATCACCCGCATGTTGAAGATCATCAACAAGAAAGGGCAACGGCCTTCTTCCCTGATCTTTGATGAGCTGCCCACCATCTATTTCAGGGGATTGGATACGCTTATCGCCACGGCCCGCAGCAATAAAATATCAAGCTTACTGGGGATACAGACCATCGACCAGCTGGTGCGGGATTACGGCAAGGAGGCAGCTAACGCCATACTGACGAATATTGGTAATGTATTTTCCGGCCAGGCGACCGGGGAGACGGCACGTTACATACAAAGTCGAATGGGCAAGGTGCTGCAGGAGCGTCAGTCGCTGAGTATAAACAGGGCAACACAGTCATCTACTATCTCGACGCAGATGGACTACCTGGTGCCGGAGGGTAAGATAGCCACATTGCCACAAGGCTATATGGTAGGGCAGGTGGCGGATAGCTTTGAGCAGCCCATCACCCGAAAAAGTTTCAACGCCCTGATCAAACCGCGAACAATCAACATAAAAAAGGAAATGGACATTCCGGACTTTTATGCCTTCGATGACCAGTCAAAGGTATTGGAAGGGAACCGGCGGCGTATCTACAATGATATACAGGCTATCTGTCAACAACGGATGAAACCATGCTGATAGAAATTATTGTTAAACCCCTAAATATTGAAATGATGGAACAAAAAACACGTTATGGACTGGACGAGGTACCCATGGATAAACTGGAGAAGATGGGTGTCAAAAGGGATTTTATCGAGAAGATGGATCAAAAGGAACTAAGCGATTTTCTCAATGGATTTCGTTCTCAGAAATTGTACACGGTCAGAGCGAAGATCAATGAGGAGAACTACCGTATACCGGCTAAAATACGCCTTCAAAGGGAAGAGGGTGAGATAAAGGTGCGCATTCATCCGATTCAGCGCCTGCACATACCGGATAGCTATATGGGACATAGCTTTTCCAAGGAGGAGAAGGCGGCGTTGCTGCAGGATAAGAACATTGGCAAGGCCATTGAACTGCAGGATTTCTCCGGTAAGAAAGATATGTATTACATCGGCATTGATGCCAAGACCAATGAGATCATTCCGCTGAAGCAGAAGAATATTCAGATAGCGGATACAATAAAAGGGGTGACCCTGACGGCAGCACAGAAGGAGAAACTGTCCAACGGGGAGAAGGTTCAGCTGAAGGGTATGACGGGACGCAACAACAAGCTATTTTCCGCAATACTGCAGATCAATCCGGCCGAACGGAACCTGGGTTTTACCAACTTCAAACCGGAGAAGACAGCGAAACAGGCACAAGAAAAATCCGAAACACAGAAGCAGGGCATGGCCCGAGACGTCGGGGGAAAGACTGCCAAAGTGGGGGGATGATGACAGCTAATTCATAGTCGAAAAGGAAAAGTGGAAACGTCCTCTTTTCCTTTTTTTAGTGCTCTTTTTTATCCAAAAGAAGTGCAAAGAATTAACCCTTACGAAGTGGACGCAAGATGTGTTTTTGTGTACACACAAAAACGTTTCTCTTGCTCTTCGAGGAGTAGTGAAAATTGAGTGTATGATCAATAAAGAGGATGGAAGATGACTTTGCAATCAGAAGAAAACTTTAAGCGAATAGTGCAGTTCAAAATTCGATTGACCTTAAAGGAGAAGCAAATTATAAGCACTAAAGCGAAAGACGAAAAGTACAATTCAATCAGTGACTATGCACGGGAACGCTTGTTAAAAGAACGTTTAACAAAACGCATCACAGTCAGTGATGACTACATCAGAATTTTTAAGACAATGGATTATAACCTGACGAAAATAGGAACGAACCTGAACCAGGTGGCGCACAAATTGAATGCCTATAACACCTACATGTTGACGGAACAGGATCAACAAACGTTTAAAGACTGTTTTGAGATTCTGAAGGATTGTTATGCCTTGTTGGGGCAGTACCTGCGTAAAATCAAATAGTGTGGTAATTAAGATTCATCAGACGGCATCAACCAAAGAGGCTTTTAACTATAACGAACAGAAGGTGGAGCAGGGGCAGGCTCACTTCTTTCATAGTCGCAATACGACGGAGCTAAGGCCTTTTGTCTATCCGGCATCACAGCGTCTGGCTCAATTGTTAGCCATTGAAAATGGTAATACCCGCTGTCACAACAAGTGCTTTCATGTATCGGTGAATCCAACCAATGAGGAGCTGGAGATACTCACCAAAGAGGGGGTGAAAAAGGAAATAGATGCCTTTATGAAATACATGGGTTACGGGGCACAGCCCTACTTTGTGTATGAACATGCAGATTTGAAACGCAGCCATTTTCATATCGTCTCCACACGTATCAATGTAATAACACAAAAGAAGATCAATGACAGCAATGAAAAGCGGAAAGTCAATCAGTTTATACAGGAGCTGCAACAGCGCTATTGTTTAGAAGTAAAATCAAAAAAAACGGACAAAGTAAATCTGATTCCCACCATTCATAGTACACATCTGCATGAAGGTATTCAACAGGTCTTTAAGCTGCTCAATCAGTCCAATATCGTCAGTCGGCAGGAATACTTCGACATATTGAAAGCCTTTAACCTGGAGCTTTACCAATCAGATCAGGGGCAAACGGTCATAGTTAAAGACAGTCATGGACAAACCTTGCGCCACCCCATTGCCTTATCTCAATTTAAAGAGCCACCCAACCTGTCTGTTAATAAGACTAAAGCGTTGAATGAAGAACTGCATCAGAAACTGCTTCGAAAGACGGAACACATTCTGAAGGACCTGAACAAAAACTATCGATTCTACACCATCGATGAGTTGCGTGAGGCATTTATCAGGCAAAATTTATTGCCCTTTACATTAACGAAGAATGGTAACCTGAATATCTATTCGCCTTTGGATAAAACAGTCCTAGACGCTCAATTTTTATTAAAAAGACACCGAATGCGTCTGCAAGGCTTTGTCTTAACCAATGACCAGTTTTATGCTATTGTCCGTGAGTTTACCCAGCAAAATAAGCTTACAGATATTGTGCACCAGGAAAGGTCATTTGTGAATAAGGGAGTCAATGAGATTGCACTAAAAGGGCTGAATTTGGAGACTTGTAGTGCTTATAATCAAATAGCATTACAACTGAATAGTGAACAGCAGGAAGTGGTGCAAAAGGCCGTGCAGAATCATCTGAAGTACATGGCTGCAAGAGTCCTTGAGCAATCACCATTCAATTCGGGATCACATCGAAATAGGCAGGACAGAAGTCTTTGGGACAAGGTGAACCATCAGTTTATAATGGAGGTTCTTAATTATCAGGATTGGGGGGAGCGTAAAAGCAGGAACCAACAAAAGAGAAATAGTAAACGAAGAAAGAGTAGACGGTTTTAAAAGGATTATTGGATACTTGCATTGTATGATAATCCTATAGCAGGTGTTTGGCAATGTTATCTCTTACAGCTTTAGAAACACCACAGTCTTTTGCAATGTTGTCCCATTGGTTAATAGCTTCCTGCACTTCTTCAATGATGAACTTCGCTTTTTTTACCTTAAAGGTATCAGCCAGCTTTAACAGGTGTTCCTTTCCGGGATTCTTACTTTCGCCGGCGACCATGGTACTGTGAAATCCATAGGCCGAATTTGAAAAGGTCAGGTCATAGGCTGGAGCCAATTGCCACTTGCCTTGACCATCCATTAAAAATGCGAAATTCTTACTGTGGTCATCGCGGTTATGAGCAAACACATTAAATACAGCCAGACGAAGGACTTTTTCATAGGCGTGCACATGACGCTCCAACTGAAAAGCACAATCCATCAGATGCCCATAATCCATGGTGCTCATCCTGAAGTTGTCGTGCATCATACCACAGGCTGTATGCATATGTAAACGTTGCCCCTGGATCCTGTCAAAACGTTTGGTGCCAAAATAGGGCTGTCCTGATTTTCCGGAAAATAATTGGCTTTCGCTCATCTCCATACCGGCTGTCAAAGCCATCTTATAATAGGCATATTCTATGGTGGCTATCTCAGGATTATCAACTGAGGATGGAAATTTAATGATCCAGTCTTCATATCCTTCAGGTAGCTCTTGGGAACCATGAATAAGTTCTGAAGTTGTTTTGTTATAGCCCACCAGAATTTTGGGGCGGGCACCCCCCGAAGATCCACCAATGGCAAATAATTCATCCAAAAGGTCTGTGCTATCACCTTTGAGACTGTATGTTTGTAAAAGCATAAGCTAGTTAAGTCTTCTTTGTTATAAAAGAAGATACTCACAAAAAACCTAAAAAGCTTATGCAACGGACAAGTAAAGAATTAACGTTTAAAGGACAAAACATTTAAGTAGGAATTGACACACATTTACGAAGTTGGTCGGTAATAATCTTGACTGAGAATAATTTCCATAAGAGGTTTAGTCAAGACCCCAAGCCCGAAAACCTTAGTAATTATTTGAACAGGCATTTTCCTGGAGGTACTTATTATTCAGCTTATGAAGCGAGTTTTTGTGGTTTTACCATCCATCGCCGATTAAATAAATTAGGAATAAACAACATTGTGGTTAATCCGGCAGATGTGCCAACAACCGATAAAGAGAAAAAACAAAAAGAAGACGGCAGGGATAGCCGCAAATTAGCTATGACTTTACGTTCGGGAGAATTAAGAAGCATTTATGTGCCATCGCTTGAGATGGAAGAATTAAGGAGTCTGGTTCGCTACAGAAAAACCTTGGTTAAAGATATTGCCAGGGGTAAGAACAGGATAAAGTCCAACCTTTATTTTCATGGCAAAGCTATTCCTTCCGAGCATCAAAAGGCAGCGAAGTATTGGTCTAACAATTTCACTCAATGGCTTCAAAGCGTAACATATAATACTGAATACGGCACAATGGTCTTGCAGGATTTGATTGATACGAATTTGCTGTTAAGAAAAAAGCTATTGAAAGTGACACGTGACATACGGGCCGCAGCAAAAAACAGTAAGTATTGCGCACTTCATGGGTTATTGGCAAGTATCCCGGGCATAGCCACCAATACAGCAATGGTTATCATATAGGAGATAGAAAATATTGAACGTTTTAAGAATCTAGATGCACTTTGTTCATACATTGGTTTAGTGCCGACAACAAGTTCATCAGGAGAAAAAGAAAAAACGGGGAATGTTACGCCAAGAGCCAATAGGATATTGCGAAACGCCATCATCGAGAGCGCATGGATAGCTGCCCGGATAGACCTTGCACTATCATTGGTGTACAATAAATTATGCGAAAGGATGCACCCAAACAGGGCAATCATACGGATTGCAAAGAAACTATTAAACCGAATACGCTATGTACTAAAAAACGATAAAGAATATGTATGTTCAGTTATGTCTTAGATTTAATGCGATAAAAACAATCACAAGGCGAAGTGACTGTTACTCATCTCTTGCGGCTTGATTGCCAGTGCCCGTTTCTTTGAGACTACAGCTCCCGCCTATAGAAATTAAACACAGAAATGCGGCTTTTACAATGTCCGTTGATAGAAGATTGTTTTTATAGGAGATTAAATTTAAGCTGCCAAGAATGGTGGCCGACGGTGAAGTTTTATACCGAAGGTTATTAAAAGTTATATCGGGCATCGAGCCCGGTATAACTTTGCCAAGAAAAGGTAACCTTCTGGCTTCGTATTACCCGAAGGAAAATAACAATAAAATTATTGTATTGAATATCTGAACTTTAATAAAGAGAAGTGAAAATAAATTTGAATTACAACATAGAAGTAGATGGGACATTTCACGGGCTATAAGATCTAATTCCAGCTGCATCTGAGAATCTTCTATTTCGAATTGTGGTTGATAGCAAAGAGCGCCCATACGCTTATTACCCACGTAGGCTAACCTGTCCAGAGGGCTTAATAGGCTTATGTCAATGCCTTTTGAGCTCAGTGTGCGATCTAAAAGCAAGCGTCCCCAGCCGTCAGGCAGTGAATCATTGAAAATGCCATACAGGCCATCAAAGGGCTCCTTATTCGTGTTATTGATCTCGTTATCAAATGGTAATCGTATTGGGGAAAGGTTTAAGCCACTTTTGATAAAGTCGGTGTGATAGCGAAAGTACATAAGGTGATTATTAATAACTAACTCTCCAACATCATAAGTCATACCTTCAATATTTAGAGAGACAAGTATGTTTCTGATTCTTTCCATGGCCCAGAAATTAAGTTGTAAATAATCGTTTCAGTTCTTCTTTGTCTTCTTTAGGTTTGAACACATCATCAAAATCAGATAAGCGATTGAGAAGGTTGGCCAGTTTCAATAATGATTCCAATGAAATCTGTGCCGTTGTTTCAAATCGTTTAAGACTTCCGAGTGATACGCCAGCTCGCTCTGCCAATTCCGCTTGCGATAGTTTTAGTTGTTTTCGCAAAGCCTTGTGACGCTTTGCCAACTCTTTAATGATGCTGTCAGGAGTGGAAGAAATAGTATACATATAGCTAAAATATTAGCTAAATGTAGGGTTTTATGAATTAAAAGGCTAATATATTAGCTGTGAATTACTGTTTGTTTTTTTGTTTGTAATGATATACAATTAGGAAAAAAATGGATGAACAAAAAATACTAAAACATAAGTTTATTGATGGAATGTTTTACCAAATTACCGTTGGGAGAGACTCATTTTTATTCTGTATTGTACGTTATCATTGACAATCTCAAAAACTGGTTTTAAGAATTAGTTTCGCGATTTAATGTTATTTGATACATATTGAAAGGATGATTTTTTCAAATGGAGCAACATTCTGTTCTGTTGGATTAGATCCAAGATGCAAATAAATGTGAGCTGTAAATGTTAAAGCGTAGAACAACTTAGTTTAACGATGATAATAGTTTTAGCCTCCCGCTTCACCGCTTTTGGTTGCCTCTTTTTCAAACTCAATAATTTTGCTATGTTTTTTTTAAACTTAACATCAAAACTCGCTTTAAAAGTTGTTATTGCCAAATAGAAAATCAGGATTTTTACTTAAATTGTATGACGAATGAATTATAATGAAAAAGATATTACGGATATGTCTATGTGTATTCTGTACTATTCAGATTATGCGTGGGCAAGAGTTTACTGGAGTACATTGCAGCACATATCTTCCTTTTGTTGGCATCTCAAATCAGCCGGCTGAATTAACCAGACATGATGCTAAATGGAATATTAACCTTCTGACAGGAAATATTGGTCTGCAAAGGGATTTAAGTTTTATCTCATCAAATTTTTGGGATGTCATTACGAACACGAGCTTTAAGGATCTTAAGTACTTTTTGGGAACGGAAGAGTCGTTACTTTATATTAAAGGTCGCTTGATGGTACCATCGATTTCATACAAGCATAATGAGAAACACTCTTTTGGGTTTTCAATTAATGTGCGTTCTGATGGAGTTTATAATTCGTCAAATGATGATTTTATAAAAATATTTCAAGGTATTGATAATCCGGAAGCATTAGCGAATATTAAGGATGAGTATTTCAGATCTTTAGTAAATAGCTGGGTTGAATATAGTCTTATTTGGTCAGCAACAATCGTCAAAACAGAAAACAGCTGGTTGACGGGTGGGCTTGTGGTTAAGTTACTGAATGGTTCAGGTTCAGGCTATTTGGAGATGGATGGTATCGATGTTTTTTTTGATAAGGAATATATCTCGCACTTTGATATGCGATTGAACTATGGCTTTAATGAAAGTTTTAGTAAAACGATTGATGGGGGGGATATAGTTGAACAATCCGGAGATATTGGTGTAGGATACGATCTGGGTTTGAGTTATTCGTTTATACCAGATCACCTAGTTGGAGTTGAGGGGGTTCCCTATAAGTACAAAATAGGTCTTGTTGTTGCCGATGTTGGAAAAATAAGGCACATTGCAATAGATAATAAGGCTTCCTACAATGTGCAAATGAATAATGTTCCATATTCGCGTTTTAAAGGAGTTGGATCCATTGAGGCACTTAAAGATTCTATTGCGAAATCAATTGAAATTCATGAAATAAAAGGAGGAAGTTTCAAAACAAATTTGCCTCTTACAATAGGCGTAAATCTGGATTACTGTGTGTGGCCCAAATGGTTTGTTAATTCTACAATTTCAATAAGACCAAACTACTATAATTCACTGGTTAAATTTGCTAATAAAAATATATGGCGAGGAAATCTTACGGTGCGATATGAAACAAAGAAAATAGGCGTCTATGTGCCAATAACATATTCAAATGTAGTTGGTTGGGGGATGGGGGTGTCTGCACGATATGGCAATTTTTTTATCGGTTCCTCTACTATGATTGGTAATTTCTTTAAAAAAGAGAATAGTCAACAGACTCTTTTCCTTGGGATGTCCATTCCAATAGGAGCATTGGAGGAATAGTCATCTCCGAAATTCCAGAGTGGCTTAATATTCAGGTTGACGATTATGATGAAAACTACACTTATTTCTCTTTGGAATGTTGTGGGAGATATTCAAAATTAAAAAACATATGTATTACATATAAGAAGTCTACCCTCCGTTTCATTCTTTAACAAAAACTATTAATATCCTAAAATGAATACAATTACTGAAAATGTGTTTATCAACTATAGGTATTTTAGCATGTTTTATCATTTTACACCTGTATAAGGTGTTCTCGACAGGTCATATCATGAAATGTTCTATAAAAAGGTGATATTACACAATTGATTTGGGTTTCATTTGTGTCAATAGATGATGAGGAATTTAATGAATAGGGAAATATATATAAGATTTGTAGAACACAGCTCAATTTTTTCTGTAGCCATAAAGGGGAAAGGCTGCGCGAGGATTTCAACCTTTGCAGGCTAAACACTCAGATATAGAAAATGTGTCAAACAAATTGATTGGATGCTTACTTTCTTAGCGAGTGATTTGTATTTTATACAAATGTATTAACTACCTTTTAAACATCTATTATAGTCATACCGGCTTTTTCAGCAATGGCTGAAACTAGTTCATTTTTAAGGGTAAGGCTACATAATTATCAATTTATAGTTCTTGGTAATACTTCTGTTTTTATTTAGTTTATCTCTATTTTTATACGTTCATTAATAAAATAACTTAAGGTGCTTAAGTAAAAAAAGAATACTTGTTCATTGCTTTTATTCAACAATTGATTATCTTGAATATGTTAGCTTTTAATAACAGTATAGCTTGATTGATAAGATGAAGTATATAGAGTATAGGATTTTACCAAAATTTGAGCTTATCATTGAGTTTTATAAAGGAGTAATAAAACTCGGAGATATTTTGAATTTAAAAGATGATGAGCTAGTTAATATAGATTATAGCGCACGATATAATTATATTGCAGATTTCAGATTAGCTGATTTGGAAATTGACATAAATGATGTAAATGAATATGTTCGCTTTGCAGAAAACAATCAATTAGTTGGTCATAAAAAAAGAGTTGCTTTTCTGACACATACCCCAAAGCAAGCAGCTTTTCTTACTCTTTATCATCATTTATCTTCAAGTCTTCCAATTGAAACGAATGTCTTCACTCAATTAGAAAGTGCGATAGATTGGGTGCAATTACCTATATCTAATTTAGAATCGATAGATCTTATATTGAAAAGCATGAAAGACATAAAATTTAAATATCAGGAACCAAAATAATTATTAATGTCTTTTGGGGTAATGTTGAATGTCTAAACGGGATAATTCATCATAATTGATCATGACATCTTTGTATCAACAAAAATAAATGTTGAACAATTAAAAATAATAGTCATGGTTAAGAACTTAAATTATCTATTCGCATTAGTATTCACTTTTGCATTTTATTCAAATTCTTCAGGTCAAAATATAATTCATGATGCAGAGCAGGACATATTGCTTGAACAATATGGCATGCAATGGGCAGAACAGGACGAGGAAATTGATGAGAAATTAGCAGCTCTTGAAAAGAAATTCGGAAAGAAACCTAATATTGTACACATCATGTGGGACGATAATAGTTTTGGTGAAGTTGGTATCAAAGAGCTTAATTACATTAGGGGTTTCAAAACTCCAAGGCTAAATAAAATGGCCGAGGACGGCATGACTTTTACACGTATGTACACAGAGCCTTCTTGTACGCCTACCAGAGCTGGTTGTTTAACCGGACGATTAGCGGTTAGAAGTGGTATGCATACAGTTGCATTCCCACCAGAAGGTAGCGGGTTACCAGCCGAAGAAGTAACAATCGCTGAGGTATTATCAGAAGCAGGTTATAATACAGCTTTTATTGCGAAAGCACACCAAGGTGATATTGAGGAAAGCTATATGCATAACCAGGGATTTGATGAAGCACAATTTTCAATGTATAATCAATTTCCTTCTATTTTCTGGCATGAACAAGGTCAAAATGCCAATATGACAATAGGTTATTGTGAAGACATGCAAGAGAAAGATTATTTGGTTGATCAGACTTGGCGACCGTATGGTTGGATTATGGATGTTGAAGCAAAAAAAGGAGAAAAAGCTCGTGAAACCTTACCTCCTACATTAGATAATTATCGGGAAATAAATAAAATTCATCAAGAGAAAGCAGTTGATTTTATAAAACGTAAAGCTCATGATGACAAACCATTTTATTTGGCTTATTGGCCAAATGTTTATGACCTTCTGCCTGGACAGGATCGCACGACTAGTAATAGTTCATATTTTGCGCAAAATATTGAACAGCTTGATCGAAATATTGGTGAAATTTTAGATGAATTGAAAGCTCAGGGAATATCTGAGAATACATTAGTTATTGCCATGGCAGATAATGGGCCTATGACAGAGGTTGTTGGAGCGATGTATCAAGTAGTTTTCAATGGAGGAAAAGGTGATTATCGAGAAGGGGGAATACGCGTAGCTGCATTTGCGCAGTGGGATGGTGTAATTGAGCCAGGAACAATTATAGGAGATATTTTTGCATGTCATGATTTGTATACAACATTTGCAAGGTTAGGAGGTGGGACTAAATACATACCACGTGATAGAATCATCGATGGTATTGATCAGACAGCTGTATTCTTGTATGGAGATGGACAAAGTAGACGCGATTATTATCATGTTTATACAGGACCTTACCACGCAGCCACCATTAAACAACAATACAAGCGTGTTTGGATAGGAGGACGTCCTGGCTTAGTTAAAAATGATTTTTACGATTTATATCAGGATCCTAGAGAAATGCGTGGTATGATGGCACAATTTTTATGGGCCTGGGGACCATTTGATATGATGAAGAAAAGGCACGATGCAATGATTGAGAAATATCCACATACACCAACTCGACATGGTATACCTTTTGAGGGTATTGAGAATCTGCGTCCTGAAACAATTCAATATCAGGAAACGGTAAAAAAAACAATGGAAATTGGTAAATAATAAGATAGAAAGACGGTGATTCTAAATCACCGTCTTTTGCCTTTGAATCAATTGCCTTTAGCAACCTGTGTTGGAAGAACTCCTTTAATTTTTTTAAACATACTACTAAATTTGGAGAGGCTTGAATAACCTAAATCATATCCAACTTCAGAAACAGAAAATTGACCAGTTTTTAATCGCCGATAGGCTTCGTCCATCCGAGCGTGATTATAAAACTGGTATATGGAATTGCCAAATAAGTGCTTAAAGTCCTGTTTTAATTTGGTATGACTTACTCCAAACTCTTTAGATAGTTCATCAATAGTGAAAGACTGTTCAAGGTTCGATAAAATTTTCGTCTTAACATCTGAGATTATTTGATAATCTTGAACATGGAGTCCTGATAATTCATCCTTTTCAACCTCTTTATTGAAATGTAATCCCATATTGGTAAAAATTTCAAGTGCCCTCGCAGAAATAAGAGGGACTTTACCATTTGGTAAGTCCTTAAATGAGAATAAATCGGAGAGTAAGCGCTCATTTTCAGCGGATAAGCTTGTATGGTATCCTAAGCCAACTTTTTCTTCAAATAGCTTATCAAATAATTTGGGTAAGTCATCATATATTTCGCCAAGATTTTGCGTATTGAATTTAAACCCCATCCATTTAATAGTTGTTTTCGCAGGTAACTCGACTTCAATTGGGAAAAGTCCATTATAAAGAAAAACACCCCTTAGACTTCCGGCTTTCATTTGTGTTAATTCATCCTTGTATTTATGAGCAAAATGACCTTCTTTGATAATATTAAGATGTAATAATTCAGGATCTTTATCTGGTTCACGAGTGATGATCAATGGTTTTAAAGAATAAAGTTCTGTAAACATGAACTCAACTCCCTCAATATTATAGAACGCCATATTTAGCTTAACAGGGCCTGTATTTACTTCTAGGCTGTTATCATCAATGGTTCCGCCAAATGCATCTTTAAATCCATTGATATAGTTTTTTGAGATACCTTCTTGAATAGTAATTTGAATAGAGTTGGTGTTTGAAGTCATAAATAGCTTATTAGTTGGTTATTATCAATAAAAATAAAAATAGGAAAAGAGATATGCAAAAGAGGTAGAGATAATAATAAATGGAAACTAAAAATATGATCTGCTGAGTTTTGTTAGAGAAAAATTTAATTTCCTATTAATAGATATATTAAACATAGGCTATGTGATTTCTGCATATGTCTTTCTGGAACATTGTTAAGTCCTGAAAGACTAATACAATGACTTTAAAGTCCTCATCTTTGAATCATCAAAATAAATAATCTTTAAACATTTATTGTCATGAAAAAGTTAACAGTATTAATCGCAAGCATATTTATTTTAGCTAGTTGTTCATCAACCAAAGTAAGTAGTGACCAGGTAAAAAATGCCAATTTTTCTTTTTTCTCAACTTTTGAGATTGTCTATCAAAGTGATGAAAACAGTCCTCAAGTTAATGCTTTAAACATTCAGCGCATAGAAGATGCCATTGGGTATGAATCTCGAATGCGTGGATTAACTGAATCAGATGATGCAGATTTAATGATTGTGTGGGCTGTTGATGCAGAAGTACATTGTAATTTCTCTACGAATACTAATTACTATACAACCGGCAGGTATGGTATCCGAGGTCGATGCAATGGTTATGGAATGGCTTCCAGTACTGGTGATAGTAGGGAATATACATCTACAACAGGCACATTGCAACTTGTACTTATTAACAAAAACAGTAATGAGATTATATGGATAGGTACGGCACAGGACGAGTTAAAAGGTAAAATAAAGAATGTAGATAAAAGAATTAACAAAGTAATAGCAAAAGTGTTTGATGAATTTCCAATTGAAAAATATCGTTCGTAGTACACCTTTTTTGTTTGAGTGTTTGGGGTCTAGTATAAAACTGGACCCTTTTTTCGTTTTTCAGAATGTACAAACTACAGAAGTTGCTAATAACTATGAAATGAATCATCTATGGGGCATATTGTTGAACGTTTTATGAGCTACTTATAAGTTTTGATTTGTAATTTCTGATAATATTGGTTTGATCTCATTAAGATTAATTTTAGTTTGGTATGTATTTGTAAGTCATGTTTATAAAAGGCCATTGGAATGGTGGTCTATTGACAATAAAACTTTCAATAAATACATCGATGTCGTTTTGGGGTATTGTCATGACTATTTGGACTAAGTAGATCCATTTGGTATACGCACTTTTGTATAGTCGAAAGAGCTTAAACAATTACCGAATATAGTTTTCGGACATAGTATTATTTCATGACTATGTTTAGGGTTTGGGCGTAATGCCTGAGCCCTTTTTTATTCCTTCAATATATAGTCCAAAGGGGATATTTCTAAGTCGTAACGGGTTAAATATATGGTAGTAATGTTCCCATCTTTGAATCAGTAAAAATCAATAAAAGTCAAACAATAAAATTAAGAGTCATGAAAACATTAAAGTCATTATTAGCAGTAGGATTATTTGTCATTGGATTAGGGTTTACCTCATGTAGTAGCGATGATAAGTATGTAGCACCTGAAGGAACACCCGAGCAGCCAATCGCACCAGGAGCAGAGAATCCAATCGCCCAGCCACCAACCGTTGCACCGGCATAAGTC
>NZ_JBNGPA010000015.1:0-58547 GCF_050589845.1 Carboxylicivirga agarovorans
TTGTCATTGGATTAGGGTTTACCTCATGTAGTAGCGATGATAAGTATGTAGCACCTGAAGGAACACCCGAGCAGCCAATCGCACCAGGAGCAGAGAATCCAATCGCCCAGCCACCAACCGTTGCACCGGCATAAGTCTAAAGGGGATATTTGTAAGTCGTAACGGGTTAAATATCTGGCAGTAATATCCCCATCTTTGAGTCATAAAATCAATAAAAGTCAACAATAAAATTAAGAGTCATGAAAAAGATAATCGGTTTATTCGCAGTCATCGCTTTTTTAGCGAGTTGTTCATCAACAAAAGTAACAACTGATCAGGCACGTAATGCCAATTTCTCCTCCTTCTCAACTTTTGAGGTAGTATATCAAACAGGTACTAATGGTTCTCAAATAAACGCATTAAATGTTCAGCGTGTAGAGGAAGCCATACAATATGAAAGTCAGATTCGGGGCTTAAAACAGGCAGAAGAAGCAGAATTGATAATTGTATGGGGAGTAGGTTTGGAAACACAAAGGAACTATACAACTAATACCAATTATTATGCTCCTGGTCGATATGGAGTAAGAGGTCGTTATGGTGGCTATGGCATGGCTTCCAGTACCAGTGATAGTCAGGAATACACCACAACCAATGGAAAACTGCAGATTGCAGTTGTAGACAGAGAAACAGAGGAGGTACTTTGGATTGGTACTGCACAGGATCAAATCAAGGGAAATTCTAAAAAAGCTGAGAAAAAGATTAATGAGGTTATTGCGAAAGTGTTTGAAGAATTTCCAATAAGTAAGTATCGATCTTAAAAGTCATTGACATATAATAAAAGAAAAACTAAACGATAAATGAAAAAGATTATGAAAGAGCAAGATAAGTTTGAATATGAAAAGCGATTTGAGCAGGAACCTGAATTTGATTCCGGCATAATTATCAAAGGGATTGCAATATTTATAGGTTTTTTTGTCCTGGTATTAATGAATAAGTTTTTGTAGCAAAAATTATGTATAGAGATAGGTTGATAAGGACAGATGGAAAGCATTAAGCTTGACATCTGTCCTTTTTTGTTTTTATTACAAACGTGGAATTATCAGAATCCGGCTTAGATAGGTATTTATAGAGGGTAGGTGATTGATAATTAGTTGTAGGAAGCTGCTTATCTGTTAATCCAAGAATTATCATAGTAGTAACAGGATCATGCAAATTAGATGGTGATTTGTTTGGTCTCTTGTTAACTATATGTTGTTCAGAGTGTTTCAGTGTTTCTTTTAGGATTGATTGAATCGTATTGTGGCATGGTTTAGTTTGCTTTACATTACTGATAAGATGACTTAATGAAAAACATTTTTGGTTTAGATAGCATGATAGCGCAAGTACTGTCAATGCAACAATCAAAGGGATAAGGAAAAAATAATACATGATTGACTGGTAGATGCCAAGCCCAATGGCGATAGATACGATAAAATTGATGACCAATGTCGATATAATGGATATCATGCTCATGGCTGAGTACTTGAATATTCTTCTGAGTAGTAGAATAATGAAGGGCATTAATACTAACCAATCAACAATTAAAACAATTAAGATATTCTTCATTACATCTTGGGATTTTAATTTTCATTAAGATTTATAATAACTGTTAGGGGTTAGGTAAAAGAGTGCGATTAGATACGAACTC
Organism: Carboxylicivirga agarovorans; assembly: GCF_050589845.1. Taxonomy (NCBI): domain Bacteria; kingdom Pseudomonadati; phylum Bacteroidota; class Bacteroidia; order Marinilabiliales; family Marinilabiliaceae; genus Carboxylicivirga; species Carboxylicivirga agarovorans. The sequence continues at coordinate 1,667 of NZ_JBNGPA010000015.1, forward strand.
TGTTATCAGAATTCGTCCTTAAAAGTTATTAGGCTCAAGAAAGGCATATCCAATAAACAAACGACATCTTTAATAACCTTATTGTCTTAAGGTAAAAAGTTTACTTTCAGATATTCATATTTTGTACTTTCCACTATCTGACCTGATAAACTTGATTTATTTGACAGCTTATGAAGGTATCAGATGATTATTTTATCAATACACTTCAATCAAAAGTGCAGAGTGATATTGATGGAAAAAAATGAAAGAAAATGAAATGTCAGATGGGGTTCTAAAAACCTAGTCACGTTGTCTGTAAAATCAAGTTCTGCCTTTTACACTTAATTCAAAAAAAAATCAGATACAAATGTTTCATGACTTGATTCTGCAATACTCTATTTTGATTTTATTAGATAAGGTGTAGTAAATTAAAAAAGAGAATCTGAAACAGATTCTCCCTAGAGACGCTATCCAAGGTTTACTCTAAAATCTAATATGATTTGTTGAGTTACTATTTACGAATTGTTATTGTCAAATTTGAAGAAGGCAATCATGTCTTTTAGCCGATTGGCCTGGTTGTTCATCTCTTCAGCACTGGTAGCTAACTCTTCACTGGCAGCAGCATTTTGTTGGGTTACCTCGTTTAATTGCTGAATGGCACTATTTACCTGATCTGCTCCACTGCTTTGCTCCATACTTGCACTTGTAATCTCCTGTACTAAAAGCGATGTTTGATCTATTTTAGGCATAAGCTGTATCATAACTTCTCTGGCTTCCTGAGTTAACTCAAGGCTGTTTTCGGCCAATGTTATTATTTCTTCAGCAGCTTTTTTACTTCGTTCTGCCAGTTTTCGAACTTCACCTGCCACAACGGCAAATCCCTTACCTTGTTCGCCGGCCCGAGCAGCTTCAACGGTAGCATTTAAGGCCAAAATATTTGTCTGGAAGGCAATTTCACTAACAATGTTAATCTTATCGGCTATTTTTTTATTGGCTTCAACCGCTTTTCCTGAACTTCTAGCTACATCTTTAATTTCATTATTGGCTTCACCTGATGTTCGTTGAGTTTGCTGTGCGTTATAAGTATTTTGCTGAATATTGGAAACAATTTCTTCCATTGTACTTGATACTTCTTCAACTGATGATGCTTGTTGAGTTGCACCCTGGCTCATGTGCTGTGATGAATGACTAACCTGTTTACTGGCATTGGCAATATGGTCTGAACCATTTTTAATGGACAAAACAATTTCTCGCAATCTGCTTTGCATCAAGTGCATAGAAGCGAGTACACTGCTGTTTATTACTTTATGTGTATTGTGTGTTATAATATCACCATTGGAAATATTTCGAGCAATTTCTGATAATTTGTGTGGGTCAGCGCCTAGCGTATTAAGAATATTTCGAGTGAAGTAAAGCGTGACAACAATAATTAATAGACTAACAATCAGAGCAGTTATTGATGAAATGCTTTGGGTTGAACTAATTCGACCTTCGTACTTAGCCATTTCCTTGGTAAAATATTCATCTTTTAATTTCACAATCTCGTTAAAGTATTTCCTTGACTCAACAGCCAATGGGGTAGCTCTCTCTGTATATTCAGGGTATTTAGTGTGTTTTTCAGCAGGATTAAGATCTTGATATTTATTAGAAAAGTCTCTGGCATCGTAAATGAAGTTTAACGCAGCACCTTTTGATTTTTCAAAAACAGCCTTCTCATTCTCAAAAGCTAAGGATGACTCCAGTAAATCAAAGTTGTTTTCAATGCTTTTGATCCTGCTATTCATTTTTATCATATCCTTCTCAAAATCACTGCCTAGCATGATGTTGCGACTTAAGCGACTGATGTAATTCATGTCTGCTGTTATGTTGAGCGTTGCTATTTTGCCATCAATCTGCATCGATTTCATGGCGAAAAAATCTTTTTTTAGGCCATTAACCATTAATAGGTTTAGTATTACCAAGAACAATATGGAACAAATGCTTAAGGTATTAAGCAAAGTAAGCTTTTGTTTAAATGTGGTTTTCATATCCCTTTTTTTTAGTCGACCGAAATATGCATTTTGTTATATTATCGGCTTATGAAGCTTTAAATAAAAACCTTAGTTGGACAAATAAGATGTTGTTATGTAGGGTGTAGTCATTGCTAATATTTGATTCAGAACGAATAATATAATTCGTCATCAATGCAATGTTTTTGCTTGGGTAATAATTAACTCCCAGTGTAATATTATCGTATTTATTAAAACCAAAGTTATCTGTTTTATTGGTATCGGGTTGATACGAATCAAAGCGAATAGAGGGTTCTATTTGCGAATTAAGATGATATGACAATTCAAATAAATAGCCAAGGTATGAATAGTTTTTGTTCCTTATATTGTGAGTGTAATGATTATTTTCACCTGCAATATACTCAGCCATCAGACGTAACTTTTCTTTTTTTAACAGAAAATGAGCGCTATACGAGGCCCTGTCAATGGTTGTAGTATCGCCTGAAGATTTACCGATATTATAACTAATGCCCATCTCTATTTCATCTATTGGTCGATACTCCAGTCGGGTAAATAATGCACGTCTGTTTTCATTATCCTCATATGAAGGATTCTTTACACTCGAATTCCAATAGTAGTTAGGTCCGGTATTAGGGAAAGCACCCATGAAAAAATAATGTAATTTTCTTTTAAGTATTTGACCGTAAATCATGATGCCACCTGCTCTGTAGCCTTTAAGTCCTGTATTTGACATCCAATTCTGAGTAATCGTACTTCTGTCATTAAAAACCATTTTGGTGGTTGACCACATTGGCGATGACAAAGCGCCAGTTTTTGCTCCTGGAACACCAAATTGACCAAAGCGTACTTTAAAAAAGTCATTATGTTCATAACTTAAGTGTACATCCAGCAATGCAGGATTACCTCTGTCGAAAGCGAATTGTACCGTATACTTGACTTGTGGTGCCAGTTTACCAGAGGCTTTTATTCTTAAGTGTCGAACATTAAGTCCGTAATATGCATCAAGAGAGTCGCGCTGCGCATAGCCCGACCAAATATTCGTAAAACCAGTCCATTTTAACGTTGGTGAAAACTTAACAGGAGACTCTTGTGCGTATAATTGCCCTGCAAACGGACAGATATTGTTGACTAAATGTAGTATAATTGAAATTGTTATCCAGGCATACTTTAGTCTTTGATTTTTCATAAAATTGGCTTGTTTCGTTTTTATTCAGATAAGACCTATTTTCACTCAAAAAGAGGGACTGAATCAGCCCCTCTTATCCATCTCAGAATTTCCCAACCTATTTAATGACTACCTTCTGAACTTCAGAGGTAGCACCCGCAGAAATTTCTAACATATAAACGCCTCTAGCCACATTTAATGTAATTTGTTCATTCGTAATTTTACCTTGCTGGGCAACAGCACCCGCCAGACTATATAATTTATAAGTAGCATCGCCTTCTGCACCTTTTACATTTAATACCCCCTGTGTTGGGTTAGGGTAAATGTTAAAAGTTTTTGAAGTTGGTGTGTCGCCAATGGCAGTGGCAGTGCTTGGATCGTATACATATAATTCATATCCTGCACCATCAGTTGCAGAAGTTGCTGTAAAAACGATCTTCCCATTAGTTGCCGCAACAGGGTTGACATAAGTAATGTCAGTTGTAAGTACAACTGGTGCTGAAATACCATCAGTTTTGTATAACATATCTGTCCAGCTTGATTCACCATCATTAGCAGAAAAGTAAATATTGGTACCGTCAGTACAGAAACCTCTGGCACTCGTTCCAAATTCTCTCGAAACATTGGTTAGCATTGATTTCGTATTAGCCTCAATGTCATAAACCCAAAGCTCAATGCCATTTGTGCCATCATCACCTTCAAAATATAGCTTTCCATCAATAATTGAAAAAGGATTTGTTGTCGCGATACTTATCCCTTCTGTTTCTGTGATCATTTTGGTGTTTGCTGCGGTACCATCAGTTTCCCATAATACAGCTTTTAATTGTGCTTGAGCTGTAGGGTCCTGATATTCTCCATCTGGAATATTGGCAACAAAGTATAGTTTGTTGTTATATTCGGTCATATATTTAATTCCTGCGTCATTTGGCTGCGTTGAACCAAACCATCCTTCTTGGACATAAGAAGCTCCTTCTAAAAATTCTTTTACTAGAGTGAAATTTTGCGTTTCTGGTAGATATTCATATAATTCACGACCTCTTACATCAACTTCATCCAATCGTCCTGTGTAAACGAGTATTCTACCATTAACGGTTGCCATGTCAGCTACTTTGCTTTCTGCCTTATTGGCATCAGAAACAGGAACACGTTGCGAAACTCCAGTACCTAAATCATGTTGATTCAAATATATATCCATATAATCATCCGATGTTGCTGTTGTGTACATAATGCCATCATAATAAGTGGCCCCCATTAATCCACCACCATTTGTAAGGTTAATAATTTGCGTGAAAGTACCATCTGTACTCATTTTATATATGCCTTTCCATTCTGTAGCTTCATTTGCATCTAGAGTTGCATTGAAATATAACTCATTGTTTAAGATGGTAAAGTTTGAAAAATTAGAGATGTTTGGTACAGTGTAAATATCTTTAAGCATTACTGTGCCCGTTTCTTCGCCATTAGTCTGCCATAAATGCGTAATATAATTCTCATCGGAGGCTGTAAAGATAACTTTGCCATTAAATTCGGTAAAGTTAATTGGGTTACTTCCATTTGTACCAACATTAATATCTTTCAAAAGTTCTTGCGCCTGCAAGCTTGTTACAGCAATTATTACTGCCATTAAAATGTACAATTTTTTCATACTCATAAATTTTAAATTAATTGTTTTACCTGTTTCACGTTTAAAATAGATATCGCTTTGTGAGTTCTAGTTGTTTATCACAGTTTGTTCTCACTTATTATTTTCTGAACACGATATTGCAGATTTATTTTATGCACCTAAAAAATATGACCTTAGTCAGGTTTCTACATCGGAATAATAGGCTATAAAAAAGCTTCTACAGGTCAATTTGAAGTTGAGTTATTACTACTACATATTGGAGGTAAAAGAGTTGAGATACAGTACCCAAGTACCTTAACAGGTAAGCTGAATGCAAATAGATTATGTAATGAAAAAAATGGGGAATAGGTTCGTTTAATTGGTGAGTTTATAAAGCGATGATGCAGGATCTCCATCGAATTCCTTTTTACTGGTAAGTTATGGGATAAAAAAAATGACATTTATGAAGATGGGACTAACGACTTGTCTGTATGGGATATTAATTGTGGGTGAGGTGTGGCAACTTTGCTTAAACATCAACATGCAGCCTATGGTAAGATTAAGTAAGAACATAAGAATTGGTTTAGCATTCGTCATATTGCTGGTAGGTATTAATATTAGACTTTGTACCAGGGAACAGGAAAATGTTGAGCTGGTAGATGGAATTGATGAATGTGGTATTGAGCAGGCACTGGAGCAGATGGAGTTGCCCAGACCTGAAATAGCGCCTTTATAGCTTTATTCAATGCATTTGGATTAATACCGAATCAGAAACTATTTAAATAAGTTACGAGGTTGGTGTCTGTTCCAGTCAGGTTTAATTTTTTGCGCAGTCGAGCACGTGCAACCTCCACACTTTTAATGTTTTGGTGTGTTATGGCAGCAATTTCTTTAGTGGTCATATTCAGACGCAGGAAGGCTACCAGTCTGCTTTCGTTAGGGCTTAAATCAGGATGACGTTCAGCTAATTGTTCATAGAATTCATTGTGCACATTCTGAAAGCGTAATTCAAACTCTTTCCACACATTTTTATCCACTTCAGCTTGTAATTCAATTATAATATTCTGAATTGATCTTTTGTTTTCGTCCTTCGATTGTTTTTTTAGTTCGAGCAGCTTCTTTGCAACACCGTTAATCATCTCATTTTTGCGAACCATATACATTACATTGGTGGCCAGCTCTTTGTTTTTTAATTCTATATCTTTTTCAAGACCATCATTTTCGACTTTAATACCTTTGGCTTTAGCTTTAAGTAGCATGTATACAAAGACCATAACAATTAGGCAGCTAATTAAAATAATAACAACAGCGGCATATTGAAACTGAGTTCTTTGCACAGTCAGTTTTCGTTGAGCTTCTTTATCATTAAAATCTGCCTGCATTTTTAAGCGAGTTATTTCATTCATCGTCTGGCTATTGTACATGCTGTCGCTTAATTGTTTGTAGTCAACATGTAGGTCAGCTGCTTTCTTAAAGTTGCCTTTCTTGTAATTTATCTCGTAAAGAAAGTAGATGGCATTGTATTGAGTTTGTATTGAGCCAACCTCTTTACCAAGTTTCAGTGATTGATGAGCATGGTTCAAGGCTTTATCAAAATCCATTAGTTTCATATAATGTGCACAAAGAAAATAATGAGATTTTGCCATACCCGCTTTATCTTTAATCTCTATTCTTGTGTCAAGGCCTAAATGAAGGAACTTTTGTGCCGGTTCATAGTCTTTAATTCTATCGAAAACGCGTCCTTTATTATTATAATGAACAGCCAGATTTATTAAATCCTTATTAGATTTTGCTGATTGAATAGCTTGATCATAGTATTCAATTGATTTATCATACTCTTTTTTTGCAAAATAGATATTGCCAATGTTATTATAGAGTACGTGTTCTCTTAAGTTTTTTGTGGAAGTATTGGAGGTTTTTATTTTATTGGCAATGTTAATCGCATTAAAATAGTACTTCAATGCATCATCATATTTAGCAATTCGATCATGTACGATACCTATCAATATATTACACTCATATAATTCAAAATGTTTTTCCTGCTTTTTAAAAGTGTTAATTCCTAACATGGCATTTTTTAAAGCATCGTCATAATCTCCTGAAAGTGCGTGTACTTTACCTATCAGCATATTGGATTTTGCAATTCGGTATTCATTATCAATAGTTGTCGCAATTTCCAAAGCTTGTTGATGTTTATTAAGTGCTTTGCTGTAATCATTGGTCATATATTGTTCTGCCATTTCCCAAAGTAGGTTAATCTTTTGAGTATCTGAATCGGCAAATTGATAACTAACTTGAAGGCTGTCTATTTTTAATTGATCCTGTGTCATTGCACTAAAACCAAACAAGCTTAAGATTAATATGGAACAAGTAATACTTCTCATGAGAGGTAATGGTATAAACAGTTATAGTCGTAAATGAAATTGAATTAATTAATTAATATCATGATAGGTTTGATTTATTCATACGCATACTTTATACTAGTGTTACTTCTGAATAAATAAAAGTGTTGCAAAGTACACAATATTCGTGTATTGAAAATTCACTTCAATTATAATAGCTATAAATTCTCAAGGTTTTGCCTTTCTTATTATGGCGGTAAACTTACTAAACATTCTGTTTATTTTAAGATTATCAACCGATTTATCCATGGATAATCAAGTAAATGAAAATTCGCTCTAATTAAGTATTGTTAAGGTTATAATGTACACATTATTAATGATAAGAGTCTGTTGATGTAGTAGTGTTCGTTTGCTGATAAATTGTATTGTAGAAGTTTTATTAGCACGATTTGCGTATTTGTAGGAACCCGCCTATGGTTAATTTCTCTTTCCTGAATCTTAAAAGTACGACCATTGCATTGAATAGTAAAAAATTAGATTAATCCGAAAATGACACTTTTAAAAATGAATGATAAATCTAAAGATATCGACCAGTTGATTGCAGATAAGATCGACATGCGGCAAGCTGAAATAGATGCCTTTAAGAAATTATTGGAAGAGTTGTCGAAAAAACGGTTAAGCCAGACTCAGAAATCAAAAGGAAAAAAGGGAAGATAAGTTAATAGATTACTAAACAATTAATTTATGAAGTATAATTTACATTTTAAGTGTGTACTGTTGGTGCTGTTGATGTTAATGAATGGATCAGCATCATTTGCACAGAATGCAGAACCACTTACAAAACAAGGGGTGTTTTGGATTAAAATGAAACCGGAACTCTCAGAACAGGTCAAAGAACTGAAATCCACTGACGGAAGTCCCATAGAGGTGGGGATATATCCAATGGATAACCTGGCAGCGACTTACGGAGCGACACAAATGAAGCGCTTGTTCAGATATGATCCTAAATTTGAGCATAAGCTGCAAAAGCATGGTTTGCATTTGTGGTATGAGGTGAGTTACTCAGGCAGGGCTGATGTAATGACCGTGACGAATCAATATAAAGAATTGTCAGAAGTGGAGATGGCTGAACCTGTTTATGAGGCATCTTTAATTGGAGGTGAACCAAGATACCTGAGTGAAGAGGATGTAGCTACTTTATTAAGCACCAATCGAAGTGAAAATATGCCATTTAATGATCCGTATTTACCAATGCAATGGCATTATAACAATACCGGTCAAACAGGAGGATATGAGGGAGCTGATATTAACCTGTTTGAAGCATGGAATACCTCTGTTGGTTCTTCTGAGGTTATCGTGGCGATTCATGATCAGGGTGTTGATTGGGATCATGAAGATTTGCATGCTAATATGTGGGTGAATGAGGCAGAGTTAAATGGTGAGGAATTTGTTGATGACGATGGCAATGGTTGGAAAGATGATGTGTATGGATTTAATTTTGCCGAAAACAAAGGAGCCGTAACTCCAGACTATCACGGTACTCACGTTGCCGGTACAGTTGGAGCCATGAATAATAATAGAATAGGAGTATCAGGTGTAGCAGGTGGAGATGAAAATACACCTGGTGTGAAAATGATGACACTTCAGTTATTTGGTGGGGTTAGTACTGGTAATACACCAGAATCTTACGTTTATGCAGCCAACAATGGGGCTGTTATCTCACAGAATTCATGGGGCTACTCAACGCCAGGATATGTCAATCAGGCTACACTGGATGCAATCGATTATTTTATTGAAGAAGCTGGGGATTATGCCGGTAGCCCAATGAAAGGTGGTATTGTTATTTTCGCTTCTGGTAATAATGCATCGGATATAGATCATTGGCCTGCTGCATACGAAAATGTGATTTCCGTATCTTCTTTAGATGCCAAAAGAGGTAAAGCATCATATTCAAACTATCATGAAACAGTCGATATATCAGCTCCCGGCGGGGAATCAGGTGATGATGCTTTTATGCCGGAAGGTCAAGAAGATGATGGATATTCAAATGGTGTATTAAGTACCTTTAATAGCAATGCTTATGGATATTTGGATGGTACATCTATGGCTTGTCCGCATGTGAGTGGTATTGCAGCTTTGATATTATCAGAATATGGAGGCGTAGGATTTACACCTGAAAAGTTAAGAACGCACTTATTAACAGGAGTAGTTAATATTGATACGGTTCCAGAAAATGAACCATATATTGGTCGTTTGGGGCGAGGCATTAGTGATGCGGTTTTATCATTGGTAGAAGATACTGAAATAGGTCCGCTTGCGACAAGTGATTTATCAGTAGTTGGTGTTACACAGGAGTTTATTAAATTAGAGTGGACGGTGCCAGCAGATGAGCATGATGGCTTAGCGGCCTCTTATGAAATTCTCTACGCAGAACAGCCGATTACCGAGGCAACTCTTGAGTTTGCCAAAATACGAACCATGTCGAATGATAAAAAACTTGGTGAAGTAGTTGGTTTTGAAGTGCCAGAACTAAAAGCCCTTACAGATTATTATTTCCGCATTCGATCATTGGACCGATGGGGTAATCGTTCAGAATTTTCAAACGAAGTAATGGCCACAACTAATAGTGGACCTGATGCCTGGATTGATAAATCTGACTTTATAATGCATGCAGAGTATGTTAATTGGACTGAGGAAGAAGGTGATATTTACGACACTGTTTATTATATGCCAATTAATATTGATGCACATGTCGAAATCGAGGGTAGCAATAGCTTTAACCTACACAACGACGGTGAAGGATTATTGCGCTGGGAAGTATTGCAGCGTCATGTAGAAAGTATTGATGCGAATACTGTTTCGACGCCTAACTACTTAAGAAACAATCCGGATGTTAATTTTAGTACTGCTAAATTACAAGTTTGTAATGCGCCATTTTATGGTAAAATGGAACTGTTTGCTCAGGAGGAGATTCGTGAAGGTATGTCCTATATCGATCCTTATGGAGCAAGGTATTATTATATTGGTGAAACAGACACAAGCTATACCAATTCATCGGCAACGCGTTTCACCGTAGAATATGAAGAGGGTTTTAACTTAACACATGCCGAATTCTTCCTGAATTATGAAGGAACGAAAGAAAAGCCTGCCATCTTTCAGGTATTCTCTGGCTGGGATATCAGTGAGGCAAAACTGATGTACTCGGAGGAAATTAGTAATACACAAGAAAATTGGAACTTAATTAACCTTAAAGAACAAATCTTCTTTAATAACGGAGAGCATTTTTGGTTGGTTATTCATATTCCATCTGGCAATCTATATCCTTTGGGTGCCTCTGTTGAATTGGAAAAGGAAGATTCAGAGAACTGTTACATCAGTTTGAATATGGGTAAATCCTGGGCGCTGTTTGAAGATATGTATTATGATAATTCTATTATTTGGGCAACTAATGCAGTAAGCCTTCTAAAGACTCCGGGTGAATATTTAACGATAACACCTAGTGAAGGGGAATTATTGACTGGAGAATTTACACCAATAGAGGTTGGTTTAGATGCCAGTGAGGTGATCAATGGTACCTATAAAGCTAATGTTGTTGTAGAAACCAACCAAACGGAAGAACCACAGCTACGTGCGCAAACATGGGTAGAAGTAAGTGGTCAGCAGCCAATTATTAAAGGTGAGCCGATTGTTGACTTTGGTAGTGTTATATACGGAAAGCAAAAGGTAATGGAAGTAACTTTACGCAACGAAGGTTATGGCAAATTCCATAAACCAACATTCAGTTTCTCCAATGCGGATGGTATATTTGATCTGGTAGGCTCAACTACCACTATTAATCCGCTTAGTGAGTATACCTTCCAAATTGTTTTTAATCCTAAGGAATACGGTAATTCTAGCTCTAAAGTAACATTGAGTAATACCAATGGTCAGCAATACGTATTTAATGTTATTGGCGTATGCGCTGAACCACCAGTAATGGAATTGGCTCCCGATACGATAACTTTTGAAGATGTAGCTATTGGCGATAAACTGACGGGTGAATTTTATATTAATAACACTGGAAACTTTCCATTGTCATACTATTTTCCAGCTTTCTCAAGCGGCGAAACCGTTGGCGAGGTGACTGGTGACTTCTGTAAGTATGGTTATACCTATAATGATAACCATGGAGGTAGCTATGAACTGCCTGAATATAATTGGACAGAAATAAGCAACAGTGGAACATTGCTTGAGGATTATTCACGAGAACGTACTCACTTCTACTATCCTGTAGAGCTTGGTTTTGATTTTCCATTCTTTGGTAAACAGGAAAGCAAGGTGTATATCACCAACTTTGGTTTATTAAGTTTTGATACGAATTCTGTATTTAGTAGTTCGCCCATCTATTTTAAACATAGCTCTACTCAGGACCGTTTTATTTCAGCTTTGGGTAAATGGCATGACCTTAACTTCTGGGGCAAAATCTATTATCAGGATTTTGGAGACAAGTTTATAGTTCAGTACGATAAGGTGAACTATGGCTATTACGATAAAACAGCCTGGAAATGGATTGACGCATTAATTACCTATCAAATTGTACTTTATCCAAATGGTAATATTGAGTTTCATTATAAGGACTTTGCTAGTTTGCCACAAGAGGATGTGACCATGTGGTCGTTCTTTGGTATCGAAGACAAAACGACAGATGATGGTTTGCTGATTTCGCAACAATACTCAGAGAACTTAGCAATAGGGAATGAAATGTGTATTAGAATCACTAATCCAGGACTTGGCTTGGTTACTGAAATTTCTAATCCGGAAGGGGTAGTGCAGGCAGGAGAGTCATTAAAAATTAATTTTAACGTCAGTACAGATATCCTTAATGTTGGTAATCATGTTGAGAATATTCCAATATTAACTAACGATCCGTTTAATAATCCTGGTATTGTTAGCCTTGATATAAATGTCACAAGTGGAGGTGCTCCAGACCTAATTATCAGCAATGAAGAGTTTGATTACGGACAGGTTTTTCAAACTGATGTCATTGAGAATATTCTATGGGTTGTAAATGAGGGGCGAGCCAATGATACGATTAAAAGTGTCACATTTGCTAATGATTTGTTTACGGTGAGTGGTGATATTCCGGTTGGACTGGCACCTAAAAGGAAAGTAAAATATAATATTGCTGTTAAATCAGACATCTTGGGGCTTAAAGAAGACGTAATGACCATTACGACTCATAGTGGTCGAGAGTTTAATATTAATTTAAGTGCTGAGATTATCGAAGCGCCTCAAATTAATTCTGACATTATTAGCATAACACAAACATTAGGTGATCAGGAGGAAGCTGTTCATTTAATTAATATTACCAATAATGGAGGTAATAATTTAGAGCTGGCACCAATAGGAAACGATTGGTTAACAGTTAGTGAAGCAAGTGTTTTGGCCAATGACGTGTCTGAATTTACTTATACGTGGACCAGAAGTGAGGACGAAGGCGGACCAACTTATATTTGGGAAGAAATAAATGAGACAGGCACTTTTGTTGGCGTGCTTGATGCCTGGGAGAACTTGGGGCCAGCCTGGACAGAAGCAGTTGAATTACCATTTGATTTCAACTATTATGGGCAAAACTATAACAAGGTTTATCTAGGTGCCAATGGAGTACTAACTTTTACCGAAACAGATGTAGCAGAGGCTTTTGGAGCGAATGGTGTTTTTCCAGCACCTTTAGAACCAAATAACGTTGTTGCTCCTATGTGGGGTTTTATTTATCCAACATGGTGGGAAGAAGGAGCAGGCGTGTATTACCACAAGAATGAAGATAGGGTTATTATCGAGTGGTATAAATACATTGATGGATTCTATATGTCATACCCAATTTCGTTTCAGGTAATTCTGTATCCAGATGGAAATATTAAGTTCCAGTATAATATGGCTGATATACCTGGTGAATCATTGACTAGTTTCTCAGGTATTGGACTTGAAAACGCCGATGGTACCGATGGAATCACTGTTGGGTGGGGAACTTATGGTATCGTTAAAGATAGAACAGCCTTATTGTTTGCACCACTTGAAAAAATAATTATTGAACCAGGGCAAACCAAAAGCCTTGAGCTTTTATTAAGTGCTAAGAATATTTATGCGGGAGATTATCATCACGATTTAGTATTGTATAACAATACGCCTGATGCTGGTGAATATGCTATCTCTGTTGATTTAACAGTTACTGGCGAAGCTGCACCAGAATATCCTGCTGAGCTTGACTTTGGTGTTGTACAGGCATATGGACACGAGTTTATCAAAGAATTTGAAATTTTCAACGCAGGTAATAAAGCACTTGGAATTTCAAAATTCAATTTGGCCAATGTGAAGAATGCAGAAGTTGAGGCATGGGTGCCAATGGCCTTTGGTCTTGGAGATGAAACACAGATGATGTGGGTTGACGTTAAAGAATTAAATCCAACAATATTATGGATAAATCAGATGGTACAGCCCAACGAAGGACTGAAAATGCGTGTGAAGATTGCACCTACCACAGCCGATGTTATCAATGATGTGTTGTTACTTCAAAATGATTTGGAGAGTGGAGAGGATTTATCGATTAGCATAAATGCAGCACCAGAGTTACCTCCTGTATTAGGATTAAAGCAGGAGCGAATTGATATTTTCGCACCAACAACTGATTATACCGAAGATTTCAGCTTTAAGCTAGGTAATGTAGAAGGCCATTCAGGACTAGACTACGAACTAGATATTAGGTTTATCAGAGAGTTACCAGAAGTACAAAGTACGACTTCAGCCATCCTTAAAAATACAACATCTTCGGTTCCATTACTTGCGCAAGACGCTGAAATAAATAAGAAATTGAAGAATACCTCAGTAGATGAATACAACCGTGTGTTGCAATATGAAAACGCTGAACAGCCTGAAAAAGCTTTAGGATATGGTGGTGGAATGATCTTCCATTCAGCAACACGTTTTCAGGCACCGAAAGATGGTTTTAACCTGACACATGTGAAAACATGGTATACGCCTGGCGAATGGTTGGAATCTGATATTGTTGTGAAAGTTTATACTGGCGATAGGATGATACAAAACTGTCAGGAAGTTTATAGTCAGAAGTTTCAACATATTATTGATGCCACAGATGTACATGGATCATTCATAACAATAGAACTGGATGAGTCACAATTGTTCTTCCCTGAAGAGTATTTCTTTATTGTAATGCAGTTCCCGATTGGAGCAGAATATCCTCAGGGCGCCGCTGTTGTAGATGAGCAGTCCGAAGGCCGATTTATGTTTGGTGAAGGAGAAAACTGGTTTGACATTATCGATGCGGGCTTTGCTGATTGGGGATGGATGACCAAAGCCTGTGAGTCTGAGTTTAAAGTAGCAGTGTGGGCTGAAATAGTTACTGAGCTAAGTGGTGAGGTAGCAGAAGGTGTAGAACTGGATGTTAATATGAAATTTGCAGCTAACTATGCTGACTATGGTGTTAATAAAGCCGAGATGACCATATTAACAAATGATCCATACAAAACAAGAACAGTCATTCCTGTTACCTTGAATAAAAATCAGGGACCAATCTTTAATCTGGGTAAAGAAACTTTTGTGTCAGTTAAAGAAGGAGAAGTGTTAAGTCTGGATGTATTAGCGGCAGATGCCGAAGGTGATGGTTTCACCATACGCATGGCTGATATTTATGAAGATGTGAAGGCGACTTTTGCTGATGGTGTATTAAACTTCGAGTTGACAACAAACTATGAAAGTGCTGGTATCCATAAGTATGAAGTAATTGGAGAAGATGCATACGGTAATCCAAGTTCATTTACCATTACCGTGGATGTGATCAACGTGAATCGCGCACCACAGGTAGCAGCACCAATTGAATCACTGATGATTACTTTACCTCAGGATAGTATCGCTACCATTGATTTGAATGAAATGTTTACAGATCCAGATGGCGATATGCTTCAATTTGAGGTGTTGGCTGAACTACCTGATGGTTTTGAAACATTTATTTCTGAAGATAAAGTCATCTTTGGTTCATCAACCATTGGTAGTCTACCAGTTACTATTAAGGCATTTGATTATAATGAAGCAATGGTTGTAACAACCTTTGACTTAGTAGCGCGCATGCGCACGGGTATTGATGATAATGATCTGACAAATGGTCTGACAGTTTATCCAAACCCTGTTGAAACTTCTACAACGGTGTCATGGTCAGAAATCAATATCAGCAAAGAATCTATCATCAAAGTAATAGATATCAGCGGAGCTGTTGTAATGACTGAAATTGTTGGAAATACTTATCATATGTCTCAGATGAAACTGAATATGTCGAAGCTTGAGCCAGGTGTTTATTTCATCGAATTATCAGTTGGAGAAGAAACAATGGTAACTAAAGTGATTAAGAAGTAAATACAAATAATGGGAAGGAAGCATGCAATGCCGGGAACGCATATAGGTTAGTTAATAAATCCATGTTTCCTCCCCTTATTATAAAAATGAGACAGATGAAGATTAGAAATAGTTTGAAATTCAGATTTTTATATACAGCACTTACTTTATCATTGGTGTTAACTGCTTGTTCTGGAGACGATGATGAAGCTGTAAAAGATTTAATAAAGCCGACAGGTACAATTACGATGCCGCTTGAAGGTGAAACTTTCTTACGAGGATCATCCATCATTTTTGAAGGCACCTTCTCCGATGATGTAGAACTGGCGCATTGCGAGTTAAGCCTTTCAAAACTAAAATCCTTAAAAGGGTGGGATATTCCATGGACACCAGAAAGTGATCTTGTTCACTTACAAGGAACTGAGGATGAGGTTTCTGCTTATCAGGCTTTTAAACAGGTGATACCAAGTGACATCATGTCGGGTGACTATGTTCTTAATGCCAAATTGGTAGATGAAGCAGGAAATTATATCGTTTACTCCGTTAATGTAAAAATTTACTAAAGTGTTTAGATTGTGTTTGAAGAGCAGGTAATGGTATTGTCACAAGACCTGCCCTTCAGGCATAATACAGAGTAGTTAGTTTTATTTTACAGTCAGCAAAACAATCATATTAGTAATATTGATGCCATTCACATCTTAAAACATACAAGGTGGATAAATGGTCAGTTAGCCTCTGCTTCTTTCTGAGCAGATTAAAAGGCATTAAATTCAAAATGAATCTTATGAAGAAAGTATCTTATTTAATGATGCTTCTGTTATTCATGTGCATAGGTGTGCTTCAGGCACAAATACACCAGATAACAGGAGTAGTGACAGGCAAAGAAGATGGTCTGTCTGTACCGGGTGTGTCCGTGGTTGTTAAGGGAACAACCATCGGAACTGTCACGAATATTGATGGTATATACCACCTTGAAATACCCGAAGAATCTGAAGTTCTGGTATTCTCTTTTGTGGGAATGCAAATGCAGGAAGTTACCATTCAAGGGCGCAGTAAAATAGATGTGGTGATGGAAACCGAATCAATCGGCGTAGAAGAAGTGGTCGTGTCTGCCTATGGTACCAAGGGCAAAGTTGGGTTGAAAGGGGCTATTAGTACCGTGGATGCCAAAGAACTTGAACAGGTACCGATTGCCAGTTTCGATCAAATGTTGCAAGGTAAAGCTGCTGGTTTGCATATTGTAACAGGATCTGGTCAGCCGGGATCAGGAGACACTAAAGTACGTGTACGTGGTAACGGATCTATTATGGCATCCAATGACCCATTGTATGTGGTAGATGGTGTACCCATAGAATCTGGTGTTTTTGCATCCTTGAATGCCAACGATTTTGAGAGTGTGGCGGTTCTGAAAGATGCTTCTTCAACTGCAATATATGGTTCGCGAGCCAGTAACGGGGTTATCTTAATCACCACCAAACGCGGTAAGCAAGGAGCCACCCAGGTCAATTATCGTCATCAGTCGGGCTTATCATTTAAAACACGTGAGAAGTTTGACATGATGAATACCGAAGAGAAGCTGTGGTTTGAAGAGGTGGCGCAAAAAGGGCCAGGTTGGGAATTTAGCCCGTTAAACCCGAATTATGCGACTCTTAACCCAGAAGCAAAAGCGGCGCAGGATGCTGAGTTAGCCCGTTTAAGAGGTATTGAAACCAATTGGCAAGACTATATGTTTCGTACCGGTAAAACCATGAGTAACGAGGTGAATATGTCAGGCGGTAATGAGAAAACCCGTTTCTATGTGTCTTATCAAAACTATTTCCAGGAAGGATTATCTGATCGTTCTGATATTACACGTAACTCAGGTCGTTTAAACCTGGATCACCAGATCTCCGATAAAATTAAGGTGGGCATTATCACGTCGTTGGGGCAGTCAAAAATAAATGCCATCGAAAGTGAAGGCGGTATTGCCTTAAATAACCCGTTTGCAGCTGTGTATCTGGCTAACCCATGGGAGAATCCAGATGATGCGGATGGTAGTTATATAACAGGTAACTATAAATATAACAATCCCTATCTGACTGAAGAGGAGAATAAACGATATGCAGCTTACAATAATACTGGTGCGAATGTATTGGATTTAATGTCACATTCAACACGCAAACAAGAAGAAACAAAGTTTGTATCAGCCTTCAATGTATCCTGGGATATTTTACCGTATTTAACGGCCAAAACACAATATGGGATTGATTACCGTCATAGCTTGAGAGAACGATGGGTTGATCCGGAGTCACATGCGTCAAGCCTTGCTGGTGAAGGAGATGTGTATCGTGATGGATCTATATCAGAGGATTTTAGTCGTCGAACGGAGACCACTTTTGCTAATACATTGGACTTTAAAAAGATGCTGGGTGACATGCATTTGTTAAGTGCTGTAATTGGGTCTGAGTACGTAAAACGGGATTATTTTGGATTTGGTATGACGGGTTATGGACTGGAACCTAAGTTGCCTGAAACACCGTTTGCTATAACGCCAGGTACTAACACTAATAATTACATTCCGGATGTAAGCGGGTATAAAGCCGAACGCGCCATGTTCTCCTTGTTCTCCATG
Organism: Carboxylicivirga agarovorans; assembly: GCF_050589845.1. Lineage (NCBI taxonomy): Bacteria > Pseudomonadati > Bacteroidota > Bacteroidia > Marinilabiliales > Marinilabiliaceae > Carboxylicivirga > Carboxylicivirga agarovorans. The sequence continues at coordinate 19,758 of NZ_JBNGPA010000015.1, forward strand.
TTTAACTACACCTACAATGACCGTTATACCCTAAGTGCCAGCTTGCGACGCGATGGTTCATCAGCTTTTGGTGAAAACAATAAATACGGTATATTTTATTCGGTAGGATTGACCTATGATATAACACGTGAATCGTTTATGACTGGTCTTGACTGGATAAACAATCTGAAGTTTCGCATAAGTTACGGTACCAATGGTAACCAGGCCGGATTAGGTCATTATGAACACATGACCCTATGGACCAATAGCTCCTACGCAACTTATGCAGGTTACATTTTGTCACAAACGGGCGATCCAAATATTAAGTGGGAGGTAGCCAATAAGTTTAATGCCGGTTTCGACTATAATTTATTTGCGAACCGCTTACATGGTGCATTGGATGTTTACAATGATATAACATCTGACCTGTTTATTGAGCAAACTTTTTCGGTCTGGGATGGTGTTATTGGCAATAAAAAAACAACCAACGCCGGTAAAATGCGCAACCGTGGGATTGAATTGGGCATTAATTACGATTTAATCCGTCAGCGCAATCTGACATGGAGCATTGGAACTACTTTATCGTATAACGATAATGAAATTCTGGACTTAGGGCAGGTTAGTGAATTTGAGTGGGGTACATCCATTATTCGTGAAGGTTTACCTTTAGGATCGCACTACCTGGTGAAATGGGCAGGGGTTAATCCGGCTACAGGTGAAGCCATGTATTATACTATTGATGGGGATATTACCAATAACTACAGTGCTGATGATAACATTGCTGAGTTTGGAACATCGGAGCCGCCGTTCTTTGGTGGGTTTAATACGGCATTAAGTTATAAAGGTCTTGAGATTATGGCCGACTTCTCGTTTGCACAGGGATTCTCACGTTTTAATAACCAGAAGTTTTTCCAGGAGAATCCAAACTTTGCCCAGTTTAACCAGTCAACAGCTATGTTGAATGTGTGGCGCCAGCCTGGCGATATAACTGACATACAAGGGGTGCATTCGCAACGTAACTTTTCATCGAAGGATATTGAAGATGCCTCGTATATCCGCTTCCGCAATTTGACAGTAGCTTATAACTTCCCGAAAAATTTATTAAATCGTGTTGGGATCATCAAAGGCTTACGTGTGTATGCCCAAGGTCAAAACTTATATACATGGACTAAGTGGACAGGCTTTGATCCGGAGGATAGTAATAACATTGCACAATATGAGTATCCAACACCGCGAACGGTTTCTTTTGGTTTGGATGTTAACTTCTAATGGAGGATTTTAAGAATGAAAAAAATAAAATTAAATATCGTATCCGTTCTTTGGGCTGTTATTATAACAATGACAGGGTGTTCATTAGACATTGAACCAACGGATTATATTAGTGATAGTAAAGCGTATGAAACCATCGAGGACCTTGAAAAAGGAATGATTGGAGTTATCAATTCGTATGGCAGTCATAATATTGTCGGTATGAGTGACTGGGCCAGCGACGATTTACGTTATTCATTGGCCAATACCGGTCAGGGTGTGCAGGTGCACAATTGGGATTATAATTCATCAACCGGTGATTTAGCCGGAACCTGGAATGAGCAGGCTAAATTAGTGGACAGAGCCAATCGAATACTTACCATTGCTGGCAAATTTGATGCGGAGGATGAAACGGTTCAACGAATCATTGGAGAATGTCTTTTCACACGTGCCTATGGGCATTTCAATGTGGTGCGTATGTACTGTAAAAACTATGAGGCCAATGATCCATTAGGTACTCCGTATAAATTTGAATCAGGTGTAACGTATCCGTCTAGACTGCCACAAGGGGTGGTGTATCAAAATATCTTAAAGGACATTGATGCGGCGATTCCGGCTTTGTCGGATAGACGCGAAAAAAACTACTTTATGACCAAGTCGGCTGCTTATGCGCTGAAGGCGCGTGTGGCCCAGTATATGCGCGAATGGGATATGGCTATAGCTGCTGCTGATGAGGCCATTGGATTAGGTGGTTTTCGACTTGCTACCATTGAGGAATATTCAGATATATGGCGTGACGAGATGGAAGACAATGTAGAAGTTATTTTCCGTTTACGTCGTGAAAGCTCAGGGATTGGCAATTATTACCAACGCTCTACTAACAATGATATCTTCTTTCACCCTTCCTATGATTTAATGAATCAATATGCAACGGATGATATTCGCCAATATGCTTTTTTTGCGACTGATGAAGATAATCAGGATATTGTAGGGAAACACATTGGACGTCCGAATGATAAAAAGAATGCTAATGATGTAAAAGTTTTCCGTGTGTCAGAGATGGTACTTATTAAGGCGGAGGCCTATGCACAGAAATCAATGCTTAATGAAGCTGCTGCAGAATTGAATCACTTGCGTAATCACCGATTGGCATCACCTGGAGTATTAAGTTTTGCTTCACAGTCTGAAACCATGCAGGCTGTGATGGACGAGCGTCGCCGTGAGTTAGCATACGAAGGGCACCGTTTTTATGACTTAAAGCGTTGGGGACTTGGAATTGAGCGTCTGCCTGAGGATTCTGAGACGACTTCACGTACACTTGAGGCTGGCGATTATCGTTTTGTTTTCCCAATTCCGCAAACAGAGATTTTTGCGAATGAGAATATGATTCAAAATGATGGTTACAGTAATTAATTGATTTCGTTGATAAGGGCTGTTTAAGAAAATAATGGTTCTTTGTTTCTGAACTTTTAACGACAATAAAATGAGGATAAATAATATATTTCAAACTATTACAGCTTTATTGGCAGTGATGGTTCTGCTCACCTCCTGCGGTGAGGTAGAAAAACAGTTATTTGATGATAAGGATGCCTTTTTTGCATTTGAAGGCAGTGCATTGGCAACTGCAGAGAATGGAACAAATAATTTATACATTCCGGTATACATTGCCAGAAGCATTGCAGAGGGTAATGTTAGTTTTGAAGTGATTACCGAAGGATATGAGAATCCTGCTATTGAAGGTGATGATTTTAAAATTTTAACTGGTAATAGCACAATTTCGTTTAATGGTGAATTTTATGAGTCCATTGAGATTGAGCTGATCAATAATGAGGATATTGATGGTGATAAGAAATTCAAATTAGTTTTAGCATCCAATAATATCGGCGCCACCCATGGTTTGGCCAATGGTGAAAATTCGGAGTTTGAAATCACCATTATTGATGATGAACATCCTTTGGCACCAATATTAGGCTCTTATTTGCTTTATTGGGATTCGCCATGGAATGGAAGTGGACTAACAGAAGAAAACCAGATTTTCTCTGTTCCTGGAAGTACAACAGAAGTGGATATCGTTATTGGATTCTACCGCGATCATGGTGATTTTGCACAGTGTACAAAGGTAAGGGCAGAAGTAGATATGGAAGCTTTAACATTAAGTATCCAGTCCGAGCAGGAAACTTATAATGATGGAACGCATATTTTAACGATTTATGGTGATGATGAAGAGCCTGGAGGTGTGGTTGTTGACACAAAAATTGTTGCTGATATCGATTTGTCAGCAGGTGAAATTGTATTCCGTACACCTTTTGCCATCGCTTTTACAGGTGGACCAAACGAGGGCTATTATGAAGATCTATATATAAATCCAATATTGAGAAAACAATAGGTTTAAGTTAATAAATAGGATTATTATGGGCTATCTTATCGAACGCGACGGGTAGCCCATATGGTGTTTATTAGGTTTTTATTAAGGTAACTAAAGGACAATGAACAGTACAACTTACTATATATTGGAGCGGGAAAAGCTTATTGTAGAAGTATATGAAGGTGAGGTTACCGAACGAGAGCTCGTAGCTTTAAAAGAGGAATTATTTGATGATAACAAGTATAATCCTTCGTATCATTTTATATCCGATTTTCGTAATGCATCTATTAAGTTCAATAAAAAAGACTTGGTTGATTTTGTTGAATATTTATCAAACTGTTTTTACCATAATGATAGTAATAAAGTGTCGGTTTTAAGTTCAACACCTGTGCAAGTAGCTTATTACACTTTATTTATTGAGTTATCATATCATTTACCATTGGATTTTATGGTACACGATACGGTTAATTCTGCTTGTACATGGCTTGGGGTAAGAGGAAAAGAAATTGGTTTTATCGAAGATGTCATTGCTTTATTAAGTGCTCAATAACCAAACAATTATAATTATCTTTTTTTATGCGTCAAGTAATTGGTTTGTAGTTAAATATGTATTGGGATGAATATGGGCAATCGCGAGTAGTCCTCTCAAACTTTTTCTCAAGTGTATTAAAGGTGCGTATTCGTTACAACGATGAAAGAACAAAAATTCTAACTAACCCTAATATGAAAATTAAAACGATAATATTTTTATGCCATTTTCTTTTGGCACTAACACTATCAGTTCAGGCGCAAAGCCGGAATGCTTCCATTGACGTTGGATTAGACTTAATGACCCGTTTTGTATGGCGTGGTATGAGTTTAAGTACGTCTCCGGTAATACAACCATACCTTGAATACAATAAGGGGAATCTTATCATAGGTTCTTGGGCATCTTATACTTTTGCTAAGGAACCATATCAGGAATTGGATATGTATGTTTCTTATAGTGTCGGAAGTTTTACACTGACTTTAAATGATTATTTCTCTCCGGTCGATTCATTATTTACAACACACAATTATTTTGATTGGTCAAAAGGTTCTACCAGTCACGCCTTAGAGGCTATTCTGCAAGTTGGAGATTTTCAAAACTTGCCAATGTCATTTACTGCTGCTGTAATGTTATATGGAAATGATTTGGATGAAAATGGGGATAATTATTTTTCTACCTACCTGGAGTTGGGCTATGATTTTTCAATTGGAGAACAAGCGGTCCAAGCCTTCGTCGGACTAACGCCTAAAGAAAGTTTATACAGTGACCAGTTGAATGTTGTTAACCTGGGCATAGCACTATCAAAAGAGCTGCCTGTTACTGATTTATTAAGTTTACCATTGTTGGCTTCTCTCTCGATCAATCCAGATAATGAAACAGTTCATTTTGTGGCAGGTCTTTCATTTTAACCAAAAACAATAAATCAGATGAAGAAGTTAGGACTAGAAGCTAAATTAAATATTTACATATTATCAGCTTTTATTGGTGTTTCAATTATCGCCTTAGGTATCATCGGAAACAATACAATGAACAATTCTCGGCAAAACGCCAGGGCGTTTGCAGAATTGAAAGGAAAAGAAGAAGCCTCGAAGATTAAAAACCACTTCGATTATGCCATGCAGTCATCCCAGACTGTAGTTGAAGCAATTAAAGCACAAATGCAGGACGGAAAGCCGTCACGAAGTTTGGTGGCTCAAATGTTGAAGAATGTGGTTGGAGCAAACAAACATTATTTTGCATCATGGACCTTATGGGAACCCAATGCATTCGACGGCAAGGATGATGAGTATGCCCAAAAATACCAACAGGAGATAGGTTACTTTTCTGCATCATACTATAGGGATGGAGAGCAATTGCTACCTCAGGATTTCAGTTCCGGAGAAATACCGACATTCTTGAGTTCAGATTATCTGGACGAATTAGAAGCGTATTACTATACGGTACCTAAAAACACAATGCAACAGTATGTAGATGACCCTGCGGAATATAGCTATACAGGAGATGATAAAGATATGGTTCACCTCGTGTCGGTTGTTGCACCAGTGATATCGGAAGGAAAGTTTTTAGGAGCTGTTGGGACAGATTTTGATTTTGCTACATTAATGGAATTAAATAATGCAACTAAAATCTATGAAAGTGGTTTCTCAATGATTGTAACCCATAACAATATGATTGCCGCACACCCCAACCATGATTATCTTGCAGCATCATTGGATACAATGATTAGTGGTTATACAAACGCTCTAGGTGACTGTATCCGTAAAGGGGAGTCCTATTATTATGAAACTGTTTCTGAGATTACAAATAAAGAGGCTATTCGCATTTTTAGTCCTGTTATTATTGGTAGTACAAATGCTCCATGGTCAGTGATGATAGAAATACCGATATCAGAAGTGATGGCCGATGCGAAGAGAACAGCTTGGATCATTTTTATTATTGGAGTGATTGGGGTGTGTATTGTATTTATCATTACGCATTTGATTTCACGAAAAATAACACGACCAATCATTCACGTCGTTGATACGATGCGGGACATAGCAGAAGGAAACCTGGAAACAAAAATCGTGAAATCCGGAAGGCATGATGAAATAGGAACGCTAGAGCAATCATTAAAATCCATGTTGTTCAAATTAAGGGAAGTCGTTCACTCAATAATCGAAGGAGCTGAGAAAATCAATACTGCGAGTCAACAGTTTAGCAATATGGCAGAGCAAATTTCACATGGTGCAAACGAACAAGCTGCATCTGTTGAAGAAATATCATCAACCACTGAAGAAATAGCTGCAAATATTGAGCAAAATACTGATAATGCACAGCAAACCGAGTTAATCTCTTTAAAGGCTCAATCTGGCATACAAGGCGTTTCTGCGCGATCCAATGAAACCATTAATGCCACACGTTTAATAAGTGAAAAGATTGATATAATTAATGAGATTGCTATTCAGACAAATATATTGGCCCTTAATGCCGCTGTTGAAGCTGCAAGGGCAGGGGAGCATGGAAAGGGATTTGCTGTTGTTGCTGCTGAGGTACGCAAATTAGCAGAAAACAGCCGTGTAGCAGCTGATGAAATTATGAATCATTCTAGAAGCACACTAAACATGGCAGAAGAAGCAGGTCATAAAATGAATGAAATGTTGCCTCAAATTGAAAAAACAACTCATCTTTTACAGGAAATTGCTGCTGCCAGTCGAGAACAAAAAAGTGCAACCGGACAAGTTAATGCTGCTATTCAGGAATTAAATAACATTACTCAGGAGAATTCGTCTTCCTCAGAAGAATTGGCTGCGTCTGCTGAAGAGCTGGCTAGTCAATCTCGTAATTTGAATGAATTAGTAGCTTATTTTAAGATATCGAATACTGCAAAATAATATTGGTTTGAGAATAGTATTTATTTTGAACTAGAATGAGAAATACTTGATCCCCGAGTATGTTTAAATTGAATTTAAACGTAAGTTCATTTAACAACCCCAGGGATTCAGATAGCATACAATCTGAATCCCTTTTTAAAATTCTATTATACCTCAACATTCAATTAAATAACCTCCGGATACTTTCAATGCTATTGTTTCCAATGGCTTGTTTTCATGTCTAAAACCAAATGTTTTTTTATAATGATTTAATTAACATCTGGCACATAACGTAGATAATGTTGAATAAGCTGCAATCGTTTCAAGTGTTTGTATGTTAGTGAATTTTTAGGGGCAATTTGGGGTGTTATCGTACTAAGTCTTTCTGTCATCAGAACAAACATAAGTCAAATAGTATGGGCTAGAGTTATTAAAATTTTAATTTCAATATTCGCAGTTGGATTATTCGCCAGCAGATTAAGTGTCACATCCCGTATCAGTAATGATAGGTATGGAATACTAGAGGAAATACCTGGTAGCAAACGTATCTGGCACGTAGAATTCGAAAGTCCTGCAACAACTATAATATACATCAAATGTCTAAACGGAACAGCAGTAAGTCTTTACGGGATATGCTCATGTGCCGATCATTCCCATTTTTGAACCATACGATAAAAGTAGAATCACAAAACGAGAGGTATGAAACAAATGAAGTTATTCATAGAAACTAGTGAATTTGTTGTCAGTTTAATATATTCATCATGTAAAAAGAATGTTGATTTTCTGGCAACGGACTCTAAAAAAATGATTATACCAGCTCTGTCTTTAATACCACCATAGTTTTGAACAAAATACATTAAATATCTTATAAAAAACTTTGTGCAATGTCACTTTTTAATGGATAAATTATCAGTTTGCTGGAATTGTTATTTAAGAGTATGAAGAAAAAGGGTGTGGTGGATATTGCCAATTTTTCTAATTAGGATTTTAATTTGCGCAATTTATACAGTAAACATGCGTTAGTAGGAAATGCGAAAAAAAACTTCCTATATTTGGTTCAATAAAGAACGTAGGAGGCTCTTAAATATATTATTGGTTGACTTGAATCGTTCACAAGTAAAATACTAAAATTTGTTTTTATATAATCAAGGACATAATAGCTAATTATGGTACACTCGTTGACAAATAATAATTTTGAAAGTGAAAAAGGCCTTAAAATGCTATTTAATACCTTATACAATCCCTTGGTTAACTATGCTAATGGCTATCTTGAAAATATTAGTGAATCTGAAGATCTTGTTCAGGATATTTTTGTGAAGATTTGGAATAAGTCGATTGAAATAAAAGATAACCGAAAAGTAAAGTCATTTCTATATACAACTGTTCGCAATCGCTGTTTAAATCATATTCGTAACATAAAGCGTCAGAATATGAAATTTGAAGAGTATGTTTATAATTCGGAAAGTGAAGTTTCAATAGAAGAAGATATCATTCGGGAGGAATTTTATAGCGAAATATATAAAGTCATAAATGAATTACCTTCACAATGTCAGAAAATATTCAAGTTATATTTATCAGGGTTAAAGAATCCCGAAATTGCTGAAGAATTGGGGCTTTCAATAGAAACTATAAAAACACAAAAGAAGAGAGCGAGGAAACAATTAAAGGAGCGACTAGGAAGGCTAAAATATCTTTTTTTACTATTTTCTATAAATTTTTAATAATTACGTACCCCCCTTTGTTAAAAATGGTGTAGTAGTATTGAAAGACGTTAAGTTTTTACGATATGAAAAACCATCAAAGCGATAATATATCTGCACTAATTGTCAAGTATGTACTTGGTAATATTAGCAATGAAGAGCATAAAGTTCTAGAGTCTTGGCGTAATAGCTCTGTCAGAAATGAGAAGCTGTTTCAGGAATTGTGTAATGAAGAGAACTTAATTACACGTTTGAAAAACTATCACTGGAGTGATGTAGAAAAAGCATATCATTTGGTTAAAGCCAAAGCAAACAATAGTAGAAAATCGAGAGTGAAAACAATCAATTGGCGTATGGTTTCTTCAGTTGCTGCTGTTTTTGTTGGAGTACTATTGGTCTTTAGTTATTTATTTTTTCAAGATGTTTTAGATAATAATAGACTGGCAGATAACAAGGAGATCGGACCAGGTAAGCAAAGTGCTGAACTAATTTTAAGTGATGGAAGTGTAGTGAAATTAGGAACAACGCTAGATGCAATTCTAGAGAAGGATGGGACTCAGGTTTTCGCTGATTCTGGATCAATTCAATATTTAACAGATGAGGATGGAGGGTCAGAGTACTTGTACAATGAGGTTAGAGTTGGACATGGAGAGGAGTTTCAATTGATACTGGCGGATGGAACTAAGGTTTGGTTAAATTCCATGTCGAGTATTAAGTTTCCGGTTCAGTTTTCTGATAAGATACGATCTGTAGAAGTTATTGGTGAAATATATTTAGAAGTAGAACATGACGATATAAAACCATTTATAGTGCATACACCTATTTATGATATTAGAGTTTTAGGCACGGCATTCAATGTGAGTTGTTATGCAGATGAAGAAATGGTGCATACAACCCTGGTAGATGGTAAGATACAAATTGATAATATTTTAGGAAAAGAGGATGAAATTTTTGTGACACCGGGCCAGCAATTTGTTTATGATAGAACAGATAATGGTGTTTTTGTGCAAGAAGTTAATACCGCAAGTTATGTTAGTTGGACCAAGGGTTACTTTCAATTTAGTAAAAACAGTTTAGATGAGATGTTTATTGAATTAGCAAGGTGGTACCCAATAGAGGTTGAGTATGCTACAGCTGACGTTAGAGAGAAGTTGATTACTGGTAAGTTACCCCGATTTGAAAATATTGAGACCTTATTGAACTTAATTGAAAAGATTAGTGAAGTCGAATTCGAAGTTGTTGAAAATAAAATAATTGTAAAGTAAGGATATCTAAAAGAAAGCAGGAAAACTGCGACCTTCTCCTGCCTTCCCATGGATAAATCCATTACTAAAATTTGTAATCAGTGCGAAAGTATGAAAAAAAAGCGTAAATGCCTTGTCGGCTTTCTTTTAAGCCGAAGGCGAAATTGGATGATTATGAAAAACATTGTAATGTTTCTGATAATATGTAATGTACATCTATCCGCTTCTGTATTAGGGCAGAAAGTTACTCTAAAACTAAAGAATGCAACACTCAATGAGTGTTTGCAATCCATTGAAAAGCAGTCAGAGTTAGGTTTTCTATACATGGGGGAGGATTTATTTGATATAGATGGCATAAGTATACATGTTGATGATGTTGACGTAAAAGAAGTGTTGGAGCAGTTATTGGAAGAAAGAGGCTATGAATATTCTATTGAAAGTAACATTATTTTGATCCAGAAAAAGCAGATATCTCAAATTAATCAGGAAGTGTCACAAAATCAGGAATATATTCTTGTTGAAGGGAAAGTGACGGATACGGATGGATTGCCAATCCCAGGTGTTAATGTGGTTTGTATGGATGTTGGTATTGGTGGAATCACCAATATGGATGGTAATTACTCTATTAACCTTCCCAATAGTGAGGGGCTTGAATTACGCTATTCTTCTATAGGAATGAAAACAGTTACCCTTTTAGTGAATAATCAAACTATCATTAATGTGGTGATGGAAACTGAGGTAAGCGATTTAGACGAAGTGGTAATTACCGGTTTCTTCGAACGTAAAAAAGATACGTATACGGGGGTGACTAGTACGGTCAAAGGAGAGGAGTTATTGCAGTATGGTACAGATAACGTATTGGAAAGCCTGAACCAACTGGATCCTTCCTTTAGAATTTTGGAAAACAACCAGTTTGGTTCTGATCCTAATAAGTTACCTGAAATTAGTTTCCGCGGCGCATCGTCGTTTGAGAGTGCACTGGACGATTCAGAGCTTAACCTGTTAAAGACTGATCCTAATATGCCCACATTTGTGTTGGATGGATTTGTTGTGTCCTTGCAAGATGTCATAGACTTAGATATGAATCGGGTAGAGTCTATTACCATTCTTAAAGATGCAGTAGCGGCAGTGGTTTATGGTTCATACGCCGCAAATGGGGTGTTTGTTATTAAAACCAAAGACCCGGAGGTTGGTAAAATGCGTGTATCCTACAGTGGTAATTACAAGGTAAATGTACCTGATCTTAGCTCGTATGATATGTTGAATGGAGAAGAGTTGCTGCGTTATCAGGAAAATCTGGGTTTATATAGCCAAGATTGGGATGACAGACACCAGTTTGATAATTATATGCAGATCAAACAGTGGTTATACGAAGGCGTTGATACAGATTGGAAAAGCCAAGCAGTGCAAAATGCCTTTACTCAGCAGCATAGTTTAAATCTGAGTGGAGGCGATCAATCAGTTCGTTACGGTTTAGGTGCAAATTATAGCGATGATAAAGGGGTGATGAAAGGTTCATATCGAAAGAATTTTTCAATTAATATGAATTTAAATTATTATGTAAGTGAGAAATTTGATTTCACCAATCTACTGAGTTTTAACAGCAATAAAGCTAATAATAGCCAATATGGAAGCTTTAGCGATTATTTAAGCTTACCCAATTATTTTCCGTTATACGATACAAATGGCCAAATATATGAGCAGTGGGGAAGTAACGGGCGTTGGGGGAATTTATTGCGAACCAATCCTTTAAAAGAAGCTGAAGTAGGTAACTTAAATCGGTCAGAGTATACCAATATGGTGAATAATTTGGCCTTAAACTGGAAAATTACACAATCCTTGAAACTAACAAGTCGTCTGGGGTATAGCATCAATAAATCGAAAATGGAAGATTTTTTGTCGCCGAAGTCCATTAGTTATATTGATAGCCAATTACCAGTTGATGACAGAGGTGAGTATATGATTAATAACACGAAAAGTGAGAATATCTCCTTTAACTTGATGTTGAATTATACGTATCGTCATGAGAATCATGTGGTCACTTCAACGGTTGGAGGTACCATTTCAGAAGCTAAATCCATCTCAGATGGTATGGTCGCACAGGGCTTTAGTAACGATCGCTATTTCCCGTCTTTCGCGAAAGGTTATGAAATAGGAGGTATTCCACAAGGAACTGAAGCAACAGTACGAACAGTGGGCTTCCTTGGTAGCGTTAATTACTCCTTCCGTAATGTTATTTTGCTGGATGGTGCCTTTCGTATGGATGGTTCGTCGACTTTTGGAACCGAAGAAAAGTTTGCGCCTTTCTTTAGTGTGGGTACAGGATTTAACCTAAGTAGTACCGATTTTGTTAAGAATATCACTTGGTTAAATACATTAAGAATTACAGGGAGTTATGGTGAAACAGGGTCTATCTCATTTGCACCTTATCAGGCCCGCGATATGTTTAGTTATTATGCTGATGCCCGCTACCTCGGACGTATTGGCGTAAGTTTAAAGGCTCTTGGTAATGAATCCCTAGTGTGGCAAACAACCAAGTCAAAAGAAGTGAATCTTCAGCTTTCTCTTTTTGATGATTTGTTTGATATCACGGCCAGTATCTACGATCGCCGAACAGTTGATATGATTGCGCCTGTAACTTTACCTTCATCATCAGGTTTTAAAGATATGACCAGCAATCTGGGAGAAATGTCAAATCGGGGAATCGACTTTAATTTCCGTTCGATAATTTATAAGAATTCGAACTCAAACTTGATTTTTACCTTCTCAGGTGGACATGTTAAAAATGAAATCATGTCCATCAGTGACGGCTTAAAATCATATAATGAGCGACTGGAAGAGGCTGCTGGTGAAAATACTGGTAAAGAGTACAACTTCACGTCCCGTTTTATAGAAGGACGATCGGTTGATGATTTGTATGCTGTGCGTTCATTGGGCATTGATCCGCAAACTGGGCAGGAATTATTTTTGGACAAAGATGGTAATCCAACCTGGGAATGGCGATCTGAAGATATGGTAGTTGTGGGTAACCGGGCTCCAAAATTGGAAGGTAGCATCGGTCTCAACTATACCTATAAACGTTTTTCAGCATCAGTGTCGAGTATGTACCGATTAGGAGGAGTGGCTTACAATCAAACCTTACTTGATAAAGTTGAGAACTCCGATAAATGGATGAATGTGGATCGTAGAGCACTTGAATTGACGTGGCAACAACCGGGTGATATTGTTCCTTTTAAGGCCAATGCTGATGGTTCAACCACACAAGCCAGCTCGCGCTTTGTACAGGATAATAACCAGTTTCAGTTGATGACCTTAAACCTGCAGTATCGGATTAGTAAGGAATGGTGCAGTAAGTTGCTAATGAAGTCGATGAGTGTGGGTGTGGCCATGGATGATCTTTTGTATGTATCTACTATTGAGCGTGAAAGAGGCACTACCTATCCGTTTGCCCGCTCTTTTAGTTTACGTTTAAATGCCAACTTCTAAAAAATAACTGATGATGAAACGATTAAACTTGATACTATTACTGACAGTCTTTATAATGAGCGCTTGCTCCGATTGGCTGGATGTACAACCGCTTGGGGATATTGAAGCCAATGATCAGATCAGTTCTGCCGAGGGATTTATGGAGATATTGGATGGAGCTTATATTGGTATATCTAAAGGTGAACTATATGGCAAAGAATTGACGTATGGATATCTGGCCGAAGTAGCAACCAATCATTATACTTCTGAACTGAATACGCTTCATAATTATGAGGATGCCTCTAAATATGGGCGCAGTGATAATATTTTTATTAACGCTTACAATGTAATTGCCAACCTCAATTTTTTATTGGATAATATTGATGCAAAACGGGACTTATTCACCGAAGCCGATTATTTGGGAATAAAAGCTGAGGCAAAAGCCATTCGCGCCTTTATACATTTTGATTTATTACGGGCGTTTGCGGTTAACTATAGCGATTCGCCTGAATCTAAGGCAATCCCTTATGTCGATGTGTTCGAAAAAAGGGTGTTTGAACATGTGAGTGCCAGCGAGGTTATCCAAAAAGTTTTGAAAGATTTAGATTATGCTGAACAAAACCTAAAGCTTGTTGATCCAATTGTAGGGCTGGAGTTTGAGGAGGAAAACGCATTATTGACAGTTCGAAAGTATCGCTTTAATTACTATGCCATCCTAGCAATTAAAGCACGTATCTATCAATATATAGGTGAGCCAGAGAAGGCTAGCCAATATGCGCAGCAAGTGATGGAAAATTTCCCTTACGAATGGACAAGTACTGAAGATGTACTGGAGGATCAGGTGTTTTTTAATGAAAACATATTAATACTGAATGCTTACCAGTTGTATGCAATGGCTTCGAGTGATTTTGGTGGTGGAAAGTACACCACCGGTGATCAATTCTACGAATATGGTAAAACCAAAATATTTGATGTTGTAACCGGAGGAGCTGGTGCCAATGATGTTCGTTATACTTACTGTTTTACCTATGATGTAAATGGTAATAAAAATATCTCTACGAAATACAATAATGAATTTGTGGTAGGCATGCCGTTGATTAAGATATCGGAAATGTTTTTAATTCTGGCTGAGAATACACTGTCTTCAGACAAAAGTGCTGCCATCGCTCTATTGAATGAGGTAAGAAGCAGGCGTTCTGTACAGGCGGTCAACGAATCGGCTACAGAAGAAGAAGTAATGGAGGAAATTATCAAGGAGTTCAGAAAGGAGACGTTCCTTGAAGGACAATACTTCTTTTTAAATAAACGATTAATGTCGACAACACTGCCAGCCTTGCACTACGATGATCTGCTGGTTGACCAATCTGTTTATACCTTCCCGTTACCGCAAAATGAGATTGAATTTGGTGATGGTTCACGCATATAAAAGAAAAAAAGATGAATAAGTTAATTATAGTTAGTTTAGTTATCTTACTGGCAGTGGTTTCTGCCTGTAGTATTGATGAGATCGAGACATTTAGTTCGGAGGCATACGTGTATTTTCCTATTGAAAATGAACGCCTTGAAAATATTGATGATTTTGGTTATCTGGAAAAGAACTACACCTTTATTTTCGAATCAGAGCAGGCAGTCTCTGAAAAACTATACGAATTACCAGTGAAAATAGCTGGAGCTGCGATTGATAAAGATCGGAAGATCGCTTTCGCCGTAGTTGACTCCTTAAGTTCGGCAAAAGAGGGCGTGCATTATGAATTGGTTTCTGAAACAGAAAGTATTATTCCTGCAGGAGTCGTGGATGGAACCATCAAAGTAATGTTGCTAAAGACAGCAGAGATGGACGAAACAATGTTTGATTTGGCCATTAAAATTATCGATTCCGACGATCTAAAGGCCGGACCACAAGATGCTATTATTATCAAATATTCTAATTTCTTGTTGAAGCCGAACTGGTGGAACACATGGACTCTTGGTGAATTTACGATAGCAAAGTGTGTTCTTTGGCTCAATTTTATGGGCGTTGACGATGGTTCTGACCCATGGGCTGTTGAACCTTATATTATTTGGAAAAAGAATAATGCGGGTGATGATATCCCTTGGGCAAATGAAACAGCTCGGAAGCAATCGGTACAAATGTTTGTATTATGGTTGGAAGAAGGGGATGAGAATGGTGATCCCTATATTGATGAGAATGGAATGGACGTAGTTGATACGATTTAAAAGCAATGACA
Source organism: Carboxylicivirga agarovorans (assembly GCF_050589845.1). NCBI lineage: Bacteria > Pseudomonadati > Bacteroidota > Bacteroidia > Marinilabiliales > Marinilabiliaceae > Carboxylicivirga > Carboxylicivirga agarovorans. The sequence goes on from NZ_JBNGPA010000015.1 coordinate 35,365, forward strand.
ATGAAAAAGATTTTAAATATAGTAGCTGGATTTCTCGTATTACTATTTGCAGTGGCATGCCATGATGATATGGGGAATTACGATTACAATTATATGGGTGATGTTTATGTAACAAACTTTGCCGATGCCAATTTTTCCTATAAATATGGTTCCCAGATTCTCATTGAACCAACTATTTTAACCAACATTCCGGAAAAAGAATTGGGCTATATGTGGTTACTTAATGTCAATGGTTTGCGTTTCGATACCTTGAGCTTGGAGCGAAACCTGGATGTGTTGGCTCATTTTGAGACCAGCAGTGTTGAATTCAGAGTGATACACGAGCCTTCGGGTGTACACTATACTTTTGGAACGCAAATAACCGTGTCAGAACCATTTTCATCTGGCTGGGGTTTTCTGAGCAGTACCTCAAGTGCAGGTGAGTTCAGTTTTTTATCTGATGTAGAACGGGGTGTCAATAATACGATTTTATGGGAGTACTATCCAATGGTATATCAAAATGTTAATGATGAATCATTAATGGCTAATGTACATACGCTTGGTCATAATGGCGGTTTTGGTCAATGGATTATTACTGGCGATGATGAAGGCTATATTTTAAATGCCGAAAACATGGAAAAAGAAAATATGGCCAGTGAGTATTTTGCTGCACCAGAATATCTCACTTCGTCATTTAGTCCCGCTTATATAGGTTTTACGGATGATGAGGTATCAAAAAGTATTCGTTTTATAACTACGGGAGGCGATTTATTTGCGGCGACACAAATTAATTATGGTTATCCGTTTGATTTTTATGCACCCATAAGTGGTGAGCATTATATAGGCGATAAACTAACAAGGGTTGGAAATGATATGGTTTACTTGGTGTTTGATGAAGCAACCCGCCGTTATTTGTATGTTAACCTACGAAATTCTAATGCCAAATCGCAGGAAGTATTAAAGGTTGATGGCACACCCGATGCCAGTGATATTGATGTGAATAACCTGGGAATGGATTGTGTGTATCTAAAGTATGCGGGTATCTCGTGGGATAAACCAGCCATCTATTCCATTTTGAAAGACGATAATGGTGCGTTTCACTTGCACGCAATGGATACAAATGTTAGTGGACCTTGGGATCCTAATCCCTATGATATTCGTATTAACAGTGTTCAGAATATAGATCCTAAATACATAGATGATGATACAAAAATATTTATACCGGACGGAACGAAGAATATGTTTTTTGTGAAAGGTAATCAAGTACATGTATATGTTGGCAGTAATAATGTATTTGTCGAAAACTGGTATGAGGCAGATGATACAATATTGGATTTCTACTTTACCACTTCGGGTGAATTTGCCGTAGCCTTGTCTGATGGCGAAAACAGCCTTGTTGAAATACGTTCGACAAAAGACCAGACTGTGATAACAACTGTGGAGGTGAATGGAATACTAAAAGATATGGTAAGAATTTAATTGGAACAAACGACTTTTTGCAAATAGCAACTAAATATTTAAGAAGAAGATGAGAATAATAATTTATGTATGCCTGATTGCAATGCTAAGTGCATGCCAAACAGGACAAAAGGGCTATATTATTGAAGGTGCATTATCTGGTTATGAAACAGATAGTTTATATTTCTATGATGAGCTGGATTGGTTGTCAGCCAATACGATTAAAGTACCAGTAGTGGATGGCAAATTTCGATTCGAAGGGTATTGTGAGGCACCAGTACGATTAAAGGTATGGGGTGATAAACCATCATTTAACGAGGCCCCACCTCTACTAGGTACTATTTTTCTTGGAAATTATCATTATAACATTGAGGTTGGTTTTAAGAAGTTAAAGGTTGAAACGGATAATCCAGATCAGATAGTACATGCGAAGCTAATTGCGATTATAGACAGGGATGAAGCTGCAAAAACCATTAAAGAGCATTTGGATTCACCGGCGGCTGTTAACTTCTATTACAATAATAGGGCGCGATATGATGATAACATAAAACAAGTTGCTGAGAGTTTTACTGGCAGGGCCACTAAAGTCCCTGATTACACACGTTTAATGAATATGGTATATGCCAAAACCGGAGTAAAGGAAGGAATGGATGCGCGTGATTTGACTGTATATGGTATTGATGGTCAACCGGCTCGTTTATTGTCTGACGATGGTAAAGCGACACTGGTGTACTTTTATAACCCCGAAGGTGACGATCACTATCCTTATAATCATATTAAGAAAGCTTACGAAAAGTATCAGGGTAGTAACATCAATTTCAAAGGTTTTTGCATGCACGTTCGTGACCAGCGTTGGATTATGGATGCAGATTATTGCGAGATACCTTTCCCCGTGTATGGTGGGACTGATGATAAAATTAACCGTATTGAAGAACAGTATGGTGTACACGTTTCTCCATCTGTCTTATTGGTCAATAAAGAAGGGAAAATCATTACCTGCTTACCTTGGTATAAGATCACAGGTCGTCTGGATGAAATGATTGAAAAAGCATTGTAACAATTATAGATAGTTGTTCTTAATAAAATGAATTTGTCACGCTAGAAGTTAACAAGGCATCATATACAAGAACCAGATGAAGTAATGAGCTTAAAGGGGGTTTATAAGAGCTCAGTTAACCGTGAAAAAAAATACAAAAATGACAAAATATACAGTATATATCGCAATATTAATTTTTTCACTTGTTTCGTGTAATGGTGAAAAAATACAGGTTGAAGGCCATGTGATCAACTCAGATGGAAAAAAGGTTACTCTGGAAATTATGGATGGTGCACGACGTGTGGTTATTGCTGAGTGCGCAATTGTCAACAATCAGTTTGACCTGACTGGTAAACTCGAAAAAAGATCTGTATTAGGTATTTACATCGATGATGATGTTTTACCTGTTACTAAATTAGAAGCTGCTGGAGGTCATAAAAAAGTGGTTGTCGATCACCAAAAGCTAAAGAATAATTACACAGAAGGACGTCGTATTTTTAATCTTCAACGCACTTATCGTCAGCATGGTGCTGTGTTTAATAATCAACTGGATGAGTTGAAGACAGAGATTCGCATCAAAAAGAAAATGGCGAAATCTATTTATGAGAAACAACAGGCCGAAAAGGAGTTTAGTGTTAAAGAGGCGGCTTTACGAAATAAACTTGATGAATTAACGATTCAGGCTATTCGCGATAACGCAGATACCGAGTGGGCTTTATTCAAGCTGGCTGCTAATGCTGCTATTTTTGATAAAAAAGTAGTATTGGAGTTGCAGGAGTTATTCCGAGACAAATTTAAGGATCATGATGCCTTTGGTACCATCGAACGTTTGATGAAAATTCAAATGACTAAAATAGGTGATCCGGCAATTGGTTTCACCATTGATAACGCACAAGGACAAAAGGTGTCGTTAGCCGACTATAAAGGAAAAGTAGTGATTATCGATTTTTGGGCTTCATGGTGTAAGCCTTGTCGTGCGGCTAATCCGATGATGGTTGAATTGTATAATAAATACAAGGGTAAAGGACTTGAAATTATTGGTATTTCTTTAGATACAAATAAGGAGTCGTGGTTACAAGCTGTTAAGCAGGATAAATTGCCTTGGGAACAATTATCAACATTGGAAGGTTTTGAATGCCCGGTAGGCTTTAAGTATGGAGTAACCGCCATACCGCACTTATTTGTAGTTGACAAAGAAGGAATTTTGCGCGGTAATAGAGTGCATGGTCCTGAATTGGAAGAGCTGATAAACGAATTATTATAGAAAGGTTTGGGTTAGAGTGTAAGTGGCTTTAATAGCCAGGGATGAAAATTGCCGTCAACGCTGCGTTTTGTCGGCAGTTTTCTTTCCCTTAAGACTAACAATTAGCTATGGATTAATAAACTTAAAGAGATGATGATAAAAAAAAAATATCTGTTGATGTACCTTTTGGTGTTTATGTTGGCGGGGTGTAATTCCAAAGCTGAAAACATTGACCTGAATACAGTTGAGCATTATTCTTCGGATTTGGTGGTGAATGATCGAAGCATTAACGAGCACTTTGTCGAAGGTGCCACCCGTTTACTTCAATCAGGCGATTATGTCAGACTTGAGGAGTTAGCTACTCAACTGATGAACATCACTAATCATGCAGAATTAAACATTCAAACCCCTGATACAACTTACACCAGTTACAACGATCTAAAGAAATCAACGCTGGTAATTGCTCAGATGTATGAAATGGATAACCAACCGGGATTGAAACTGAGCCCGGCCACCGGCTTTATTATCGATGAGCGTGGCATATGTGTGACTAATTACCATGTGTTCGAAAAATTGGGCCAACCCATGCGTGGAGCTAAGTTGTTAACCGCCATGGATTATGCCGGTAATATACTGCCCATAGAGGAAATCCTGTGTGCCAGCGAAAAGCACGATATAGCTGTATTCAGAGTGAAAACCGGAAATACAACTTTGCAGGCTATCCCATTAAGTCATACTCAGGTAGCTGTAGGTGAGGAGATGAACCTGATATCGCATCCTATTGGTAATTATTATGAGTTTACCCGAGGTTATGCAAGGCGATATTTTATAAGCCGCGAAACAGGAACTTTGCGCTTAACTACCAGCGTGCCTTTTGCGGTCAGTTCAAGTGGTGGCGCCATGTACAATAACAGAGGTCAGGTTGTAGCTGTGGTATCTTCTACCTCGCCATATATAGGGGGAAGTGGCGATCACCGTATGATACAAATGGTGAATTACGAAACCATTCCAGTATCCATTTTGCGAAGAATGGTGGGGCTGGATAAATAACTGCGATATAAAACCAAGACTTTCCTAATGAGGAAAGCAAATTCAATAATTATTTTTAAACTAAAAATTGTAATCATGAAAAAGATTTACGGATTAATGATGGCATTGCTGACTGTGACGGTAATGCAAGGTCAAGTAACCTTAACAGAATTAAATGATAAAAATGGAGATGCTGTTAAGAATCCTTATTACTTTACTGAGTATAATGGCAAAGTATATTTTCAAGCTAGTGGACAATATGGTCAGGAATTATATGTTACTGATGGGACTCAGAATGGAACAGAAGTGATTGATATTTACGAAGGTAGTTATGTTGTTACTAAGAATGTTTATGATGAAAATTCGAACCTGATTGGCACGGAAGATGTTACCTATCAAAATGAATCTTCACCATCAGGTTTTTTCATGTATAATGATGAACTATATTTTAGTACTATCATGAGTGATGAAAATGGTGCTGTAGCCAAACAATATAAATATAATTCTACTACTGGTTCGTTAACTGTTGTTGATGAAACACAGAATTTTAAAAACCCAATGGTTGTTGGTGAAAATATCTATTTTATTAATGGAAGTAATAATCTGGTAGTGTACAGTGCTGGTTCTGTAACAGATGTTCCAAGTACAGGTCAAACTCACTATGCCGATAAAGCCATTTATTACAATGGGAACATCATCTTTTATGGTGATGTTGATGGTTCTGAAGCTACAACAGGTTACGAACTTTGCAAGTATGATATCGGTTCAGAACAGTTTGTTTTCGTGGCAAATATTGATAATAATACATATGGTCCGGGTTGGGCACGTGATGCTTTTATTGAGAATTTTACAATTGTAGATGATAAGCTTTATTTTTCGGGCGATTATAATGATTCATGGTTGTGGGAAACTGAAGGTACGGAAATAACTACTGTAAAAGTTGACCTTGCAAATACAATTACGGGCACAGATAATTATTATGTTTGGGGTGGTAAGATTTACTTCAAAGGTAATGATGGTACCGGTCAATTATTTTCTTATGATCCGGATGAAACCAGCCCTAGTTTAACAAACCTTAGTAATTTTGATGGTTTCTCATCAACAAACCATAATCCAATAAACTTTTGCGAGTACAATAATGCTTTATATTATCAAGGAGCTAATGGTAGTGAATTAGCTTTGTATAAAACGGATGGTAGTGGTATTTCTCAAGAAAATGCAAGTTTGGAGATGTATTCTGCAATTGGTAAGCTTGGCGACATACTTTTAGTAAATGGACGTGAAGCAAATGAAGATAAGTTGTTTGTTTACGCCCCAACTCCTACAGCCATTGTAGATGAAATTTCTGATAACGCAATAACAGTTTCGCCAAACCCATCGTATGGTTATGTACATGTTGAAGGCATTGAGTCAGCTATGGCTACTTATGAGCTTTACGACCTAAGCGGTAAGTGCATTGAAAAAGGTGTGATTGGTTCATCAAACCAAATTAACTACAGTGTAGGTGCAGGTATGTACATATTAAAAGTGGTAGATACTACAAATACAAAATTAACCAAAATATTGGTTAAGTAGTTTGCTTTTCTGAGCCGGGGATTATTGGTTTTGCCCCGGCTTTTTCACTTAATTGCAGAGCTAAAAGCACTGATTATATTAAGAAGACCTATCTTGTTAGTTCAATATTGATAGAATTATCTATGCTTCATTCGTTTCACTATTTCTTGTAGGTAAATACAATATTAAACTATAATAATACCTTTTTAATGTAGGTATTTTTATGTAAGCATATTGTGATTTTATATACATAAAATATTCTTTCAGTGTGCTAATAAATATAAACAGATTATGTGCGATGTTGACTTATACTAATAATCGATTAGAAATTACCCAAGGAACAAAGGTAGATTATATTACCATATTTGATAAAACGGGAAATCTTGTACTTAATACTCATATGGTTGAAAAGAACTTTGTGTATAAATATGAGGGAAATAGTCTTTTAATTGTCGTTCTGAAATTACGAGGTAACTTGCTTAAAGTATTCAGGCTTGATCCAACGGAAGAAATTAGATTTTGTTTTAACTAACGAGTTATTTCAAAATAAAAGGGAATCATGAAAGCCGGACAGTGATTCCCTTTTTTATTTTCGTAATAATTTACATATAATATTATAAGATTGCTTTATTTGAATGTTTCTAATCATATTAATGTCATCCTTTTTATAAATGAATTATTCCGGCTCATTATTTTTAATATAAATCAATATGAAGAATACCGTTGTAACAATAATACTTCTATTCATCATTCAATTGTCAAAAGGACAGGGAATTAAATTTGAGAATATAGATTTAAAACAAGCTTTAGAACAGGCCAAAAAGAATGATAAATTAGTTTTCCTTGATTGTTATACCAGCTGGTGTGCGCCATGTAAATTATTAGATAAAAATGTTTTTACACAAGAAAAGGTAGGAGATCTATTCAATTTGCATTTTATCAATATAAAATTGAATATGGAACAAGAAGAGTTGCGTCCTTTGGCTCAAAATTATCGTATAAGTTCTTACCCCACCTTATTATTTCTTGATGCGAATGGTAAGATGCTACATAAAGTTGCTGGTAATATGAAAGCTGAAGATTTATTGAATTTTGCTCATATTGCCATAAGTGAGCCAGAAAAACAATTAAATACACTCAATAAACGTTATAATGAAGGTGAACGTGGAATAGTTTTTATTTTGGACTATATGGAGACCCTTAAGTATGCTTCAGAAAGGACTATGATGGTTCAAGTAAGTCAGTCGTTTCTTAACGAAACTGAAAAAAGTGCATTTCTGCAAGCTGAAGTTTTCGATTTTTTACTGCTTTCAAAAGCACTTACATACAAAAGTGATGTTTATAACTATATTGTAGATAATAAAGATACTTTATACGCTACTAATGGTATTGGTAAAGACAAATTCAATCATGTAATTTGTACCTGTATCAAAAGCCATTTGCAGAATCAAGCCAGAAATCTGGATATTGATGAATTGAAAAACGTAGTTGAGCAAAGCAAAACAGATTTTAAACTTTCTAATCAGTTGATGTTTGAGGCTGAGTTATTTGGCAACTGGTATTTGCAGCATCAGCAATACGACAATTGGATTAATCAAATTAAGACATCAGCTAACGCCATGGTTGCTGTTAATAAAGAAGCTGCTTACCTGTTTCTGATTCAAACAACATATCATATATCAAAAGATCCTCTTTTTAAGACCATCGATGGTGCTTTTGATGAGGGTATCATTTTATTATTGAAAGCTCAGGAAATTGCAGGTGATAAGATTAGCCATTATTATGGTTTAGCTAATTTGTACTACTTAACTGGCAATAAGGCTAAAGCACTTGAAAGTATTAAACGCTATGAACATATTAACCAAGAGCATAAAGGACAAATACCAGAGCATTTTTTAAAATTGAAAAGTAAGGTTGTAGAAATGTAAAGTAATATTTTTTGACGTATGTGGATGTATTTATGTGACTAGGCGTTACCTAAACTATTTGACAATTATGTTCTAAGTTAAAATTGAAAAAACTCGGGTTAATAGCTATTCCACGCTTAATTTAAGCGAACTAGAATTAATCAACTGTTATTTAAAATTATTTGATATGAAACAATTACAAATGGTTGTATTTGCTACAGCTCTTTTATTATTATCGGCTTGTTCTGATAAAGCTCAAAACAAAAAGATAAGTACTAACGAAATTAAGAAAGAAGAGCTTAAAGGAATGGTTTTCTTAACAAAAAAAGAGTTCATCGAAAAGGTGTGGGACTTTGAATCGAATCCAGATGAGTGGATATATAAAGGAGATAAACCATGCGTGATTGATTTCTATGCAGATTGGTGTACGCCCTGCAAAAGAGTGGCTCCTCTTCTTGACCGGCTTTCTGTTGAATACAAGGATGACATATATGTTTATAAGATTAATGTGGAAAAGGAACCCGAGCTTGGCGAAATTTTTGAAGTTAAAAGTCTGCCTTCATTTGTATTTTGTCCTCAGGAAGGATATTATCAAATGATAGTAGGAGTAAAGACCAATGAAGAAACCCGGGAGAAATTCAAATGGATAATTGATCAGTTTCTCCTAGGAAAGTAATGGCAGGTAGTTTGATGTATTGATTATGAGGTGTATACTAGTGAGTATAAAAAATAGTGTTCTTTGAAATTCAGACTAAATAGCATGCTAGCAATTTTCGAAGGGATGGCAATACCAATAAAACACATTTAGTATATTATACATGCAAAATATCGATGCGATGAACTAATTCAGTGCTATTGGTCTCAACTGTCGAATGGTTTATTGTGAAGAAAAAAAACACTGTGCTCAGGCAGTCATCAATTCATTGAACTTGCGCTTGCTACTTTATCAAAATGAGGAATTTATTCCGAAGAGTTTTTTTTGTATTAAAAACCAATAGCGTCCTAAACGTTTTATTCCATACCTCGAAACGACTTGTTACGAAAGAGCCTCAGCTGATGAGCCATAAAACAAGGTTGTTTGACGCTTAAAAATCGTTTTCTGTGTGAGCGAAGCGAGTTTAAACGATTTCAGTTAAAGAACCGTAGTTTTATGAGTGAAGCAGGTGCAGCCTTGATGCTTTTTCCTTAGTTTTTGTCATCAAGAACAAAAAGTAAGTCGGGTTTGGGCGAAGCGCCAAAAATATTTTGGACAACATTGATTAAAAACAATTACTTTTACTTTGATTTATGTGATTGAAAGTAAGGTAATAAATGAGAGTATAATTAAAAGAGTTTTTTTAGCATTAAGATGGTATTGAATCGAGCGATATAAGTAGTGTTTTGCTAAAACTGGATTGGATGATAAAGTTATTCATATATATTCAGATTATTTGTTTTAGTATTGTGATATCATACGGGCAGTCAAATCGTGTTGATAGTCTTAGCAACGAACTTAAAAATGCCAAACATGATACAACACGTGTTAGGTTGTTAAATGAGCTAACAGTCATTTCTTTTAAGGATTCCGCCACAGCATTTAATTACTGCAGAAGCGCACTTGATATTTCACAAAAGCTAAATTATATCGAGGGGCAGGCTCTTGCTACTTATTATATTGGCTCAACTTACCTTGTAAATGGCGTTTATCCGAAGGCCATTAAATACTATAAAGAATCACAAAGCTTATTTTTACTTGAACAGAACGATTTTCGATTAATGAAAACGCATCTCAATATTGGTTCGGCCTATTTTTACATGGGACAGAGAGATAGCGCCATTACCAATTATCATCATTCATTAATAATATGCCGGCAAATCGGAGATACAACTCATTTACTTATGAATTTGGAGAATTTAGCCACCTTATATGACTCAAAAGAGGAAGAATATAATGCTATTCCATGTATTGAGGAAGCTATTAGAATTAGAGAAAAACCAAAGTATAGTAATGGCAAAGCGAATCTGTTATTGGTCAAAGGTAACATCCATAACTCCACTGGTGATTTTGAACAAGCGTTATCCGCCTTTCAGGAAGGATTGACTTCAACGGAAAAGCAAAAAGATAGTACCATGATGGCACTATTTTACTACAGTATTGGTTTTGTTCATGATAAATTAAATAATACGGCGGAGGCATTAACCTACATTAAAAATGCCCTTGAATTGAACACTTTAAGAGGTGAAGATTCTAAACAGATTTTATGTCTCAATGGATTGAGTACTATGTATGTTAATCAAGGGGAAGATTCACTGGCTTTAACGTGTTTAAAAGAAGCTAAACAAATAGCAGAAAGAATTAATAGTGATGTCGAGAGAGCAGATGTACAATATTCACTGGGGCAATACTACTCCGATAAGGCTCCGCAAACAGCACTGAGTTATTATAATAATGCACTTGAGATAAGGCAAAAAATCAGGCTTTTACCCGAGGTAGCCAGTTGTTATGCTAGAATTGCTGATGTTTATAATGCATCCAATCAATTTAACTTAGCACTCGAAAATGCCATGTTGGCTTATGAAATTAGAAAAGATCATGCTCGAAAAGATCAATTAATAAACTCCTTACAACAGCTTGCCAATATATATGCTTCGCTCAAAGATTTTAAAACCGCCTTTGATTTTCATGTTCAATATAAAGGTTTGCAAGACAGTATTTTTAGTAATGAAAAAATAAAGGCAATTACAGCCCTGGAAATGCAACATAAATTTGATAAAGAAAGGCAATTGGCTCTATCTGAGCAACAAAAAATGGAGGTTGTTAAAAATGAAGAAGATAAGCGGCAACGACTGATAAGAAATACTTTTGTGGGAGGATTTATAGTGATGTTATTAATCGCATTAGGCGTTTTTAGAAGTTATCAGCTAAAGCGAAGAGCCAACCAGGAACTTGCCAGGCAGAAGAACGAGATTAAAAAACAGGCTGATGAGCTTAAGGTTGTTAACATTAAGCAGAAAGAATTGGTTAAAATAAAGGACAAGTTCTTCTCAATTATAGCGCATGATTTGAGAGGGCCTTTAGGCAATCTGTACAATTTAGGAGAATTACTTCTATTAAGCCATGAAGAACTTCAGGATGAGCGCAAGAAAGTTATGATGGAAGCCATCGTGCAAGATGCGAAAGCATCGTATGGGTTATTGGATAACTTGCTCAATTGGGCATGTTCTAATTCAGATAATTTGCTGGTTACCCCGGTTAAAATTGGAGTCAGAGAAATTACAAATGAAGTAATTGACCTATTAGAAAATACCGCAAAATCTAAGGAGATTGAATTAATAAATGCAATAAAACACAATTGGTGTATCTATGCTGATTATAATATGATTAGTACGGTGTTGCGTAATTTAATTGCGAATGCTGTAAAATTTACTCCTGTTAATGGACGGGTAGAGATAAGTGCAGAGCTTGATGTCGATATTGTGAAAGTAACCGTTACTGACACAGGAGTGGGAATGAGTTCGGAGGTGATGGCTACTGTTTTCGACAGGAGCACCATGTACTCAACACCTGGTACCATTCGGGAAAAAGGAACCGGATTAGGATTAATCCTGAGCAAAGAGTTTATTGACAGAAACAAGGGTGAAATCGGCGTCGAGAGTCAGGTAGGGGTTGGAACTAAGATTTGGATTAGCTTGCCTCTCGGAAGTTCCTAATAAGGCAAATGTTTATTGACTGTGAGCAATGCTGTAATATACTAATTCATGTTCATATTAATAACTGTGTGTGATGTTGTTCTGTATTGTCCATGCCATTTACTTCGCTGATTAGGTGTAAAATGTAGTTAAAGGAATGGTCAATTAAATTTATATTCGAAATTAATTTAGTATAAATCGAATTTAATATGAGTTAAAGTTGATTTTAGATTGAATCAGTACGATGATGTCCTATCGGTATGGTTTATAGTATGTGTCTAAAAGGCACATCAGATTGTCTGAAAAGGTTATTGGAAGGCCTTTGTTTGCGCCATCTTTGAATTGTCAAAAACATAGTAAATAATTTAAAGATAGAGTCATGAAAACGTTTATTAGCAGTATCATTTTGTCAGTATTGCTCATTTTACCTTTTGAAAGTACGTGTGCTCAAAAAAAGAATAAGAAAGAAAAGCGCATGGAGCAATTTACCGAAACTAAAAAGCTTGTTGATAGCAAGCAATTTGTTTTTGTGCCCGACAGGGCATTTCCGCAAGGAGGCCGTTCCATTGATTTAACCACCAATTATGGGTTCATTAATATTTTGAGCGATGAAACAGAAGGCGATATGCCATTTTTCGGAAGAGGCTTCACGGTACCTTATGGTGGTGATGGCGGTATTAAATTTGACAAAACAGCCATATTAAATGAAGAAATCGAGCTGAATGAGAAAAAAATGCGATTAAGTTATAGTTTTGAAGCCAAGAGTAAGAATGATCATTACCGCATTAGAATGGATATCGGATACAATGGCAGCACTTCTGTTAGTGTTACTAGCAATAATCGTAGTCATATCAACTACAATGGTGATATTACAAAGTTGGAATCAAAAGGCGACAAAGAATAAGAAGGCTATTTTCTAATAAAAAAAAGGGTGCTTACCAAAAGTGTAAGTGCCCTTTTTTGTTTGTGTGTGTCTTGAATGAAAGTCCAACGGGTGAAAGTTGTCTTGTATATGCACAAGGGGGACGTCCCATAGGTGGATATAGCCTGTGCATAAATTAGAACAATGCAGCAAAGGCGAAAAGAGTTAAGTATTGATAATTAATGAACCGCCGTATATGTTGCTTATTTGAGATACCTGTGACATTTTAATAAAAGGAAGGAGCATAGCTCGCGTACGTATGATGGAGCCTGCCTGTCGACAAAGGAAGGTAGAGGTTCTCCGATAGCCTATTTGCTTATCGACTATCTACTTGATTGATATTGGGAAATTTTGAAATACATTACTAATGGTTGCTTTTTAAGATAAAGCAACCATAAAATCAGCATATGATTTGTTGTTATGGGTGTATCATTTTGAATGGAATTGCGGATTTATGATATTTCATTATCTCGTAGTAAATAAATACTAAATCGCAGTATGTCAGATTGAAAGGATTTATTTTTGCAAATCGGAGGATTGATAAATATTATTACTAAATGGTTTTTGATAGAATAGAAATTAATCTTTTTTTAGATTTAATTGTTTATGTTTTAGAATAACTGAGTTGAATAATAATAACCTTAAATTTTTTATATGAAAACACTGCAAAAAAGTTTGACTGTATTAGGGATAGCATTATTAGCATATGCGTGCTATCCTGGTGGAGCAGAGTATTTAGAGGAACTGGATACATCTATTTCTAAGTATGATCCTGGCTATACATGGAACGATCTGGATGGAAAGTATTATTATTTGCCTGATGAAATATTACATATCAAGGATGGTGAAGAAGTTGAAGATCCAGATAGAAATTATGATGAAGATATTCTTAATCAGGTTAATCAACATCTAGCTAATCTGGGGCTTGAACCTGCTGTTGCCGACCAGGACACATCCTTAGCCATTGCCATTGCAATTATTGAACAAAATAATTACGGTGCAGCCTGGATTCCAGGTGGAGGCTGGTGGGGTGGCTGGTATCCTTGGTATCCAGGCTGGGGCTGGGGAGGTTATTATCCTTGGTACCCTGTTTATTACAATTATAAAACCGGTTCGGTTGTTATTGAAATGGCTGATCAAACATTAAAAAATTCAGATAAACCTCCTTTGGTTTATGCTGGCTTTTTAGATGGTTTGCTGCAGGGTAGTCAGTCAAACATTGGTGCTCGCATCGAGCGTGGTATAGATGAGCTGTTTGACCAGGTACCATTTTAAGACACTTATTCCTCAATTAAATTAATAGACATGAAGTTATTAAATTCTTTATTTATAGTAGCACTGACTTTTGTTAGTATAGGGGTAAGTGCGCAAACTAAAACAAATGTACATTACGGTATGGCTTTGCCTTTGGGTGATACCAAAGACTTTATTAATCCGACCAGTTTCAGAGGAGCTAATTTTGAATATGAGAAATTCGTGAAGCCTGAGGTTGGAGTTGGTTTTTTCATTGGCTGGAATACATTCTATGAAGCGAAAGAAAGAGGTACTTACCCCATCGAAAATGGAGCTATCACAAGTAACCAATATCGCTATCTAAATGTTATACCTATTCATGCTACCGGGAAATACTATTTTGCAGGTGATGATGCAGGTGTTCGCCCTTATGTCGGCTTTGGGTTTGGTACGTATTATGTCGAACAGCGTAATGATAATGGTTTGTTCTCGACAGCTGATAAAGGATGGACCTGGGGATTAGCCCCTAAGGCTGGAGTTATGATTCCCATAAATTATAAAGTAAGTTGTTCGTTGAGTCTCGATTATAGTACATCCTTTAAATCATCGGACCTTCCTCAAAGCAATTGGTTCGGCATCAACGTTGGTTTAAGTTGGGATCACTAAAATGGTTGAACATTAAATGAATTGAGCAGGCTACTTTGAGCCTGCTTTTTTTTTGAGTTGTATTGTTTGTTAATAAATGTGAATATATTGACGGTTTAGTTTAAATAGTCGAAGTTCTCTATGTGTTTGGCATATATAATTCAAAAGAATAACTTTACCCAACCGTTGTATAAAGGATTCAACACAGAAGATGTTTACGAATAATGATTTTATAGCTTTTAAGCAAGGTAATGAACAAGCCTTTAAAGCAATTTTTGATTGCTATTACAAAGGACTATTTTTCTTTGCAAAAAAATATTTGGCTGATGATTCTGAGGTTGAAGATTTATTACAGGAAGTATTTAGAATACTGTGGGAAAAAAAAGCTACGTTAAAAGACGCGTTAGCTTTAAAAACATTTTTGTATGTAAGTACTAGAAATAGAGCATTAAATATTATTCGTCATAATAAGATAGTTACTGAACATCAAAATGAGTTTATCGCTAAGGTTGGAGACCTATCATACTTTAAAAATCAGTTGATTGAGGAGGAAACTTATCGTTTATTAATCAATGCCATTAATGAATTGCCTGCTCAAAGTCAAAAAGTTTGTAAAATGCTAATGAATGGGGCTCGCAATGTTGAGATTGCTGAAGTGTTGGGGATAACGACAAGCACCGTAAAGTACCATAAGCAGCAGGCATTTTCCATTTTGCGTGAAAAATTAGGTGAACAAATACTTATTTTACCAGTGCTCGTCGCTTTATTTGAATCTTGTCAGTAAAAAAATCAAAAATTCACTGTCCTTTTTTTATTCTCGCGTTTCTTTATTGTAAATGTGCATTGAATGAAAAAAGTTGAAGAATATATTAGAGTTTCGGAATTATTGGTGAGGCAAATTGCTGGCATTAGCACTAATGCTGAAAATTTAGAACTTGAACAATGGAAATATAATTCTGAGGAGAATGAGAAGTTGTTACTTCGTATGTACGATGACGTTAATCTTCAGGAAAAATTACTTCAGTATACGCAGCTAAATACGGCAAATGCGTGGGTTAATCTACGAAATGAGATTTATTCAACATCTTCAAAAAAGCAATTTAAAATACCGCTATGGACACGAATAGCTGCAGCTGTAGTTTTACCTCTGATGATTGTTTCGGGTTTATTACTGTTTAACAGAGGTTTGAATAATAATGCCCAGCAGCTGTCAGAGGCTATAACGCCAGGAACGAAAAAAGCTGTATTGTTAATTAATAACAAAGAAGTTCTTGATTTGTCGAACAATTCAGATACCACTCTATTACTTGATGGATTAGTAAGTGTTGAAAACAAACAAGCAGCATTAATTTACCGACAAGCTGATAAACAAAAGCAATCGAAACGAGGTGGATGGCATACGGTGATCGTGCCTAAGGGCGGAGAATACAAACTAACCTTATCAGATGGAACAAATGTTTGGTTAAACTCCGATTCAAGACTCAGCTTTATCAGTTCATTTACAGGGAAAGAACGTATTGTACAATTAGAAGGTGAAGCTTACTTTGATGTGAGTCATAATCCTAATCAACCATTTATCGTTGAAACTAATGATATGAAAGTAAAAGTATATGGTACAGGATTTAACGTTAAGTCATACGATAATGAGAGCGTTGATCAGGTTACCTTGGTAGAAGGTAGTGTTGGTATAAAGTTAGTCAGGGAAGCGTACAAAGAAATCAGATTAAACCCAGATATGCAATTTTGTTTAAATAAGGACACATCTAAAGGAGTACTTAAATCTGTGATTGCAGGTAATTATGTGGGATGGAAAGATGGGGTGTTCCAGTTTAATGATGAAGATCTGGAAAGTGTTTTAAATAAACTTGCCAGGTGGTACAATGTAGAAGTGAAATTTGAAAGCGTGCAGGCGAGGAGTATCCGATTTAGTGGAGAAGTAAAACGCCTGAGTCAGTTACCACAAGTTTTGGAACTACTTGAGATTGGTTCTGGAATAAAACTGGAAGTAAGTAATAGAGTAATAAAAGTAAAGAGTCTTGAGTAATTAAATAACCCGGAATTGCGCCAACAAACTCCGGGTTAAAAATAGAATACTCATGTATTCATGTTAAATTTAATTCATTACAAATTTATGAAAAAAGAAACGAATCTGTCATTTCTTTTACCAAAAAGGAAATGGCGAAAAATCTACTGGGTAATGAAGAATTTTTTAATTCTGTTTTTTGCATTTAATCTCAGTGTTTTTGGTAGTACATTATCTCAAGAGGTAAAAGGTGTTAGCTACAATAATGCAACACTTATGGAGGTATTTGAAGACCTGAAAGGAAGAGCAGGTTGTGGTATTCTTTATAAGGAAAGTGAAATTGATACTGACCTTAAAGTTAGCTTTCAGAAAGAGAATACAAGTATTCAGGAAGTACTGGATGTCGTATTGTTAAATTCTGAATTGACTTACCGTGTCCAAAGCGATGTAATTGTTATCTATAAAGATAATAAACCAAATATTCAACAAGAAGACCAGAAGCTGATATCAGGTACAGTTAAAGATACCAATGGTGAGTTGATGGTGGGCGTGAATGTTTATTTAAGTGACGGTTCCCGGGGAACCATTACAGATGTAAACGGACATTTTGAATTGAAAGTACCCGCTGATGCTAGCAGTTTTAAGGTTTCGTTTATCGGTTTTGAAACAAAGGAGTTGCACATAGGCCAACAGGAAGTGTTTGATGTAATTATTAAAGAAGAAATAAGTGATTTATCGGAAGTTGTAGTGACTGGTTTTCAGGAGATAGAAAAGCGTAAGTTGTCCTCTTCTATCGCAACTTTAAGTGCCGAAGAAATGATGCAGGCGGCTGAAATTTCGGTTGATAAAATGCTGGAAGGTAAAGTAGCAGGTATGGCCGTTCTTAGCCCAACTTCAATGCAGGGAACGGCACCGAAAATTCGTATTCGCGGAGCTTCATCTATTTCGGGTAACCGTGAGCCAGTATGGGTGGTTGATGGAGTAGTACTTAGTGATCCAGTACCTATTTCGCCAACAGAATTAAATTCGTTGGATAATATTAACATTATTGGTAATGCTATCTCGTCATTAAATCCTGAAGATATTGAACGTATTGATGTGTTAAAAGATGCTTCAGCTACTGCTATTTATGGTGTTAAGGCTGCCAATGGTGTTATTGTTGTTACAACCAGAAAGGGAAAAAAAGGAGCGCCAAAGGTAACTTATTCAACCAATTTGAGTGTGAGTGCACGACCTTATTATTCGCAGTTGGACTTGATGAATTCTCAGGAGCGAATAGAAGTGTCAAAAGAAATTGAAGAACGTGGTTTGCGGTACGCTACAAAACCCGCCAACATTGGTTATGAAGGCGCCCTGCAGGATTTCTATTCCAAAAAGATTAATTACTCTGAATTTGCACAGCGAGTTAAGGGTTTAGAGGAAATGAATACAGACTGGTTAGACCTGCTGTTCAGAACGTCTTTTTCACAGAAACACAACGTCACCATCTCAGGAGCTGACGACAAAACTAACTACTATTTCTCAGGTGGTTTTACCGACGCGAAGGGTACATTTAAAGACAATAATGTAACCCAATACAATGTAATGATGAAGTTTGATACACAGTTGTCTGAGCGCTTAAAGGTGGGCATGCAACTGCGTGGTGCTGTAAGTGAAAAGCAATACCCTCATTCAAGAATTGATCCGTTCAAATACGCTTATCAAACATCGCGTGCGATTCCGGCCTATGACGAAAACGGAGAGTATGCTTATTACAACAATTCAGGTGCAGGAGAAAACGAGATTCCATTGGACTTTAATATCCTTAACGAATTGGAACATTCAGATCAAACCATTAAAAATCAATCGCTAAATTTTGTTGGTAACCTGGATTACCAAATTATAGAGGGCGTGAAATTCAGAAGTATTATTAGTGCAAGTAAGAGTAATACCGCACAAACAGAATGGTTTGACGAAGAAACCTATATGGCAGCAAAATTGCGTCACGCCAATTTTGGGGAGCCATTCCCAGCCTACGATCCGGATGAAGAATTCTATCTGTTGGATTGTGAACTACCATATGGTGGCCAAATTAGCAATGACAATATCAACCATTCGTCTTATTCCGTTAGGGCCGATTTGCAGTTCAAAAGAACGCTTAATATGAAGCATGAGTTTGATGCTATTGGGGGTACCGAATTTTCTTCTACACAATATGAAGGAATCAATACAACACAAATGGGGTATTTGCCAGACAGAGGACAAAGCTTTGTTGATATTGATCCGCTTATGTTTCCTCAATACGCCGAACGTCAGAAAACTTATAAAGATGTGATTACCGATAGGGTAACAAATATTGTATCGTTATATGGTACTTTCACCTATGCATTTGATAATCGATATATTGCCAACTTTAATGTTCGAGCTGATGGTTCCAATAAATTTGGACAGAATAAAGATAATCGCTTCTTACCTGTGTGGTCAGTTTCTGGACGATGGAATGCGCATAATGAAAGTTTTTTGAAATCGGCCAATTGGTTGAATCAGCTGAGTTTTAGGGTATCTTACGGTATTCAGGGAAATATTTCAGATGAGTCCAATCCAAACTTGCTTGCCCGTTTAGGTGCCCGTAATGATGTTTCAGGATATTACCTGTCAACTCTTGAGCGTTTACCTAATCCATATCTTACCTGGGAGAAAACCACATCCTATAACATAGGACTTGATTTCTCAGTACTTAACGGCCGAATCAATGGTACGGTTGAGGCCTATAAGAAAATAGGGGAAGATATGATCGTTAACCGTGATTTATCCATTACGACTGGGAGTAACTACATGTCAATGAATGGTGGTGATATTGAAAACAAAGGGTATGATGTGAGCCTGACGTTTATTCCGGTTCGTACAAATAATGTAATGTGGGCGTTCAACATCAATGGAGGAAAGAATATTAATAAGGTGACCGATGCCGGTGTGACTAATCTTAACTACACAGATTATCTGAATGGAAGTGCGGTATTGCCAGGGCAAGCACTCAATTCATTTTATTCGTATCAGTATGCAGGCCTGGATGAAAACGGCTTACCAACATTTGATGGAATAGAAGAAACCGATGGTATTACAAAGGAAGAGATGTATGCCCAGATGTTGACCTATTCTGGTAAAAGAACTCCTGATGTAGAAGGTGGTTTCTCAACTGATGTTCGTTATAAAAACTGGACATTAGGTGCTATGTTTTACTTCAGTCTTGGCCGCGAAGTACGTTTGAATCCGCTTTATGAGGAATATAACCAGCATTTGCCAAATCCGAAGCAAAACATGGATGATGCCTTTGTTGACCGCTGGAGACAACCAGGTGACGAAAACCATACAGATATTCCGGTGCTGTCTGATGATCCATTATCCATGGGTACCGGATGGTTGTATGATGATCGAAAAATTGAAATTGCCGAAAGTATGTGGGAAATGTATAATAAAAGTGATTTGCGTGTGGCATCGGGTGATTTCTTAAGGCTTCGCTCTCTAAATTTGAGTTATGATTTTTCAAAAGAAATATGCACCAAACTACATGTTAATGACTTGAGGTTACGATTTGAAGCCAGTAACCTTTACACCTGGAAAGACAAGAAGTTGAAAGGAACCGATCCTCAGCAAGTAGCATTCAGCAGCGAATCGGCATCAATTCCTTTAACGCCGGTGTATACTTTTGGACTTAATGTTACCTTTTAAACAGATTCAAAATGAAAATTAAATTATTATATATAGCCTTATTGATACTATTGGTTTCATGTGAAGACTTTCTTGAAGAGCACTCTCAGGATTTAGTTGTACCCCAATCAGTACAGGATTATAACGAACTTTTATATGGCGAAGCTTATATGCTGGGCAGTGATCGCCTTCATGAGTACCTGGAGTTGATGACCGATGATGTAAAAAATATTACAAGTTCGGGTTCATTTGGCACGGATTACAGAGAGCAGGGGTACGGTTACTATGCCTGGCAAAGTGATCCTGAAGTTGGCATCTCCGGAGCCCGAAATGACGATAATGCCTGGGAATGGTATTACCATAGTATTTTGATGTGTAACATTGTTATTAACGATGTAAATGCTTTGGCAGAACAAAGTGCTAAGAAAGATGATTTACTGGCAGAAGCATACTTCTTACGTGCCTGGTATTATTTTATGTTGGTTAACCTGTATGGCGAACCTTATGAGGTATCAACAGCAGATTCAGATTTAGGCGTACCAATAAATAAGCTTACTGAAGCCAGTGATGTTTTATTGCCAAGGGTTTCGGTGGCTGCTAATTATCTTGAGATAGAAAATGATCTGAATAAGGCAATAGCATTGTTTAACGCATCAGGTCTTCAAAAAGATGTGTTTAGAGCGAATATTAAGGCTGCATACTTGTTGGCATCCCGTGTCGCCTTATATCAACAAAAATACGATCAGGCAATTAGCTATTCAAATTTAGGATTAGGTTTAAACTCAAGGTTGTACAATTTTAATAATCTGGATCAGTGGGATAATAATCTGATCGAAAAGAGTAATCCGGAATTGCTTTTTACCTATGCAGCCGATGGCAATAGTTTCTACTATAAAATGGGGTGGTCAACTCTATCAACCTTTTGTGCCTCTGATGAGTTAATTAACTTATTTGAATCAAACGATTTAAGAAAGCTTATAAATTTTTCGGAGGGAACTGGTGAATACTATCCGGATAAGGAAAATTGGACTGGTTATACTGGTGTTTATGGAAAAGCGATGCGTTCCGCTGAGTTTTACCTTAACAGAGCGGAGGCATATGCTGAAAAAGGTGATGTAGAGAAGGCGATGGCAGATATCAATGAAATTCGTAAAAATCGTTTTGGCAGTGATGGCTATGAGCTAAGTGCTGCAAATAGAGAGGAAGCCATTCTGTTAGTACGTCAGGAAAGACGCATGGAGTTGTGTTTTGAAGATCAAAGATGGTTTGACTTGCGTCGATGGGGCCGCCCTGAATTAGTGCATGTTTACATGAAAGATCCTGATAATAATATAACCAATATCTATGTGCTGGAAGAGAATGATGCGTCTTATACACTTCCATTGCCGCACAGCGTAACAGTTTTCGATAAGGAGATAGAGAATATACAAAGACCAGATAGAAATCCTGTAAATAAATAAGCTATGAAATTGTATTTTAAATATATTTTATTGTTCGTTGGCATGTCTGTTTTATTTACAGCGTGTTATAAAGAAGACGATATTGTGGCTGAATTGGCTGAAGATGAAAAGAGGCCAGAGCCAAGTGATGACCCTGTTGATGGTTACATTTATGACTTTTTCAAAAACTACGAGACTTATGTGTTTTATAACTACGATACCTTGGATTACCAGTGGGAATTTATGGATAATCATGAAGTGGTATTTGTTGAACAAAGTGATCGGTTACTATTAGAGGAAGGTGTTAATTTGCTGGAAGCGATTTTTGCCGGATTATACCCCGATGATTTCAAGAAAAAGCATTTTCCACCATACATTTTTCTGGCAGATTCCATTAATCAAACCATCTATGATGGCGAGTTGAATTTAGCTTCGTTTAAAGGGACAAGCTTTGTGGCATTGGGACGTATTGGTGATAATATTGCTGACTATACAGAAGAAGAGATCCAAGAGATGAAACTGTCTATTAATTTGGACTTATGGCGTGGCTATTTTGTACTTAACGACAAGTTTAAGATTCCTGCCGAATTTGGTCAGGTTAGTGAAGAGTACTATGGTTTGAATATGTTGGACCATACAGGTGTTGATTGGTGGGAAGATATTGATTTTTATGAGTATGGTTTCTGGAAAGGTTATGGTAAACCAATATATTGGTGGTATCCATCTTGGTTATCTGACCCATATTACTCGCCTAATGATGTGAATGAAGATTTAGATGCCTATTTTGAAATGATTTTTACCCATACCGAAAGTGAGCTATTGGCCATGATTGATGGTTATCCAAAAATGAAGGCTAAGTACAATATCTTAATGGAATATGTTGAAAACAATTATGGGTTTAATTTACATGATGTAGCCAACTAGTTTTTCATAGCTACTTGATACAAGCCTAAAGTTTTTAGAACGCTGTAGATGTGTTCAGTTGTTTATAATGTGATAATAACTGCTTAAACTGTTTTAAACAATACCTTGATGCAACAGAGCATCGCACAGTTTGGTGTTTCATATTACGTTTGTATTAAGCTATTGTTTGAAGTTCTATAATCATTTATCTATTACCCTTTGCAGATTTAAAGGCATTCAACAATATTGGTTAATGTTGAATGCCTTTATACGATAAGTACCTGTCCTGTGATACTTAATGCCATTCCTACAGAAAGCATCAATAGAGTATATACTCTAATAAATTACAATTTTTTAAGCCACTTTTTCATTGGAGCTGTTCATATTTCTTTCTCTAGGATCAAGACAAATATAGTCTTGACTGTATGGTTTCTTGTTTTGAACAACACTATAAAT
>NZ_JBNGPA010000016.1:0-145098 GCF_050589845.1 Carboxylicivirga agarovorans
TCTCCTTAATCTTTGATTCGGCACTTTGCTTCTTCTGTTTCATTATTGAACTTTTATTGGTTGATAAATTAAGAATTCATCTCTTAACTTTTATACCAATCTGTCCAAATTAAGCTGAAGACCTACACTGAAATGCAGTTTAGGACAGAGCGTTAGAGATTCTTCTATTTTTGAAATTGTGAATGGCAATCCAATACTGAGTGAATGTTATAAAATAATACCAGACAAAGAAACCAAAATTGAAAAAGCACACAAAGGCAAGATTGAAGATTGGCTAAATACGGATTACAATCATAAATCGACAATAAAGTATTCAGAAGCATTTGGTAAAGATATTATTACGGAATTAGTTAACACTTCTGTTTTTGATACGACATTAGTCTTTGACTATAATGGTAAGAACATTAACTGCATCAGATATAAAGACAACTTTGAAATAACGAATAAACACAAGTTTTTTGCTAGTGTCAATAGTTCATTTGAAATTGTAGGTGAATCTATATATGGAAGTAAGCTTGGAATTATTTACTATACGACAACGAATAAACGTAATGGTGAAACATCCCAGTGGCAACTTGATAGAATTATAGATTATCAAGATTATATAATTGAAAAAACTGGTGCTAACACGCTGCCATAGCGCATTCGGGACTCGGAGCATTTTGGGCGGTTCAAAGCTTAGGCTACCAGCGCCAAATCGGTGATTTGGCTTTAGAAACAAAAAGTTAAAAACAAATACACCGCTTTTGGCTCCGCTCAACTTGGAAAGATTGTAAGGGTAAATTCCCTCACGACGCCATGCAGCCAAACGTTATGGGTAATAATCAAATCCACATCATGAGAGTTTTTACACTGATATTTAATCTTCTAATGATTTCACAGTTTTCAATGTCACAGAGAATTGAGAATTTGGAAGCTATTAAATTGAATACTAAATTTAGACTTGAGTTAATAGAATTAGATTCTTCTAAATATTCTTATAAAGTTATTTCCACAGAGATTTTTAATAGTGAACTTGAAACGAGTTCTGCACGAAAACTACTCGATGACTCTTTGAAGAATAATGAAATTCAAGGAATTTTTGGATTTGGTAAGTTTGGAAACACAAATAGTACATTATTATTAATAAAAAGCGGTCATGAATTTCCTATAGACTATTCCATATTAATTGATACAAAAGGCAAAGAGAAATACAAGAAGACTTCAACAATTCAATTGTATCCAAATATACCATCAATTGAAATGTGGCCACATAATATTTATTCATTAAAATTCGTAGAGTTTAGTAAGGCTGAAATCAAAGAATATCAATTGGAACAGGAGAAAATTGATACTATATGCAAAAGTGACTATGATATTGAGAGAGGGAATATTCTTTTAAATGAACAGTTAACTTTAATATTAGATCTAGTTTCTAAGCAAAAAGCGAAAGGAATTGCTAGAATTAAAGAGTATGAAGATTCCATTAAGTCTATTCCTACATCTGCCTGGGGATGGGGCGATGCACTTAATATTATAGACAGTAATAATAGATTAATTGGCACCTATATTAAGCGTAGAAAAATTGCTGAACCATTAGTTTTCGAAATAACAGAATGCCCTTATTTAGAAAGGGAAGTAGCTTATTTCTATACAAAAAAGGAAAGAAACATAAAATTTGTAGTTTTCAAATGGCGACAAAAATGGATAGAAGGATGGCAATCCAGAGACTATTATAACATTGAAAGTGATTTTAGAACTAAACATGAGTTTATTAAAAAATTCTTGAATAAAACTCTTGGTCTACCGAGTAATATTTTAGAAAATAAAAAAGGGATTAAAACAGAGTGGGCAACAGATGAAGGTGTAATTGCTGAGTTATATTTGCATATTGATCAATACTCTAGAAGTTTAAGACTAAAAATATATCTAGAAGATGAATAAAAATACCCATAACAAGCCATCATAAAGTAGCCCAAGCATTGGCGAGATTTGAAAGTGTAGCACCCGCGCGAGCAGCAGTAAAATTGAGAAAGCGAATATACCACACGCCAATCGGGCCACTTCATATGGATAAACCGTTGCCACCCATTAGGTACGTTAAAGGGACATCCTTTACAAAGTTAAAGGGACATCGTTTACACTTTTTAGGACGAAATTTGATTGAAAAATCAGATTGTTATGCCTTGGAAAGAAACGACGATTATGGAACAGAAAATGGAATTTATCTGTGAATGGCGAACACAAAAGTATAGCATCACAGAACTTTGTAAGGCCTTTGAAATATCCAGGCCAACTGCATACAAATTAATACATCGTTATGAGACTTTTGGTATTGAAGGCTTAATTGACAAGACTACCCCCCCCAAAAAACACCCTAATCAAACCAAGGATTATATTGTGAAAAGAATCCTTGATTTGAAGAGAAAACATAAACTTTGGGGAGCTAAAAAGATAAAGAAATTGTTGTTTAACGATTGTCCTGAAAAAGATATTCCAAGTGTTGTAACTGTGCATAATATTCTACGAAATCATGGCTTCGTTAAGCCGCAAAAGCGAGTTAGAAGAGTTAAACCAATTTACCCAATCTTTGACCCCAAAGAATGCAATGAAGTATGGAGTGCTGATTACAAAGGCAAGTTCAAAATGGGTAATAAGATCTACTGTCATCCTTTAACAATAGCCGACTCAAAAAGCCGATTTCTTTTTGTAGCTAAAGGTCATTACCATGAAAATTTAAAGTCAGCAAAAGCTACATTTACAAAGGTTTTTAGAACGTATGCCATACCCAAACAAATACATACAGATAATGGTAGTCCATTTGGTTCAGTGGCGGCCATTCAACGATTTACCAGGCTTTCATATTGGTTTATCGAACTCGGTATTGAGCCGGTATTTTCAGACCCGGCTCATCCAGAGCAGAATGGCAGACACGAGCGCATGCATCTCGATCTAAAGGCGGCATGCGCTAAGCCCGCATCAGCTAATCTGCGGACACAGCAACGCCGACTCAACGCATTTGTAAAAGAGTATAATCATGTACGTCCGCATGAAGCCTTGGATATGGAAACACCAGCTTCA
Organism: Carboxylicivirga agarovorans; assembly: GCF_050589845.1. Lineage (NCBI taxonomy): Bacteria > Pseudomonadati > Bacteroidota > Bacteroidia > Marinilabiliales > Marinilabiliaceae > Carboxylicivirga > Carboxylicivirga agarovorans. Next base: position 3,061 of record NZ_JBNGPA010000016.1, read on the forward strand.
GTGCATGATTTTTCCACACGACCATTTCCTGAACGAATACCTGATTTTGACTATGATTTAAAAATGAAAGTACTCAAAGTTACCCAGAACGGAGCGATGAGATGGGGTGCCTATCACTGGGTATATTTGACAGCATCACTGAAGGGTAAATATGTTGGTGTAATGGAAATGGGTAACGGAATTTGGAGAGTGTTTTACAGAAACGTATTTTTAGGATACTTTGACGAAAAAAACATTAGAAATAAAGAAACATCAATAAGGCTGAGTCAAAATATAGTGTAAACCCTAATGTTTAACTTTTGTAAACCATGTGCCTTTACGAACATGCAAGCAAAAATCATAAACTTGACATTAAATAAAAACGACAAGGACAAGTCCTGGTTGAAAGAATAAAATGCAGACTTAAAAAAAATTCACGACGTGCAGAAAAGTTTGAATAAACGGATTAGATATCTATTCTATAATGTTCTGAAATTAAAATACATACTTTTATTTCTCGGAACACTTTATTCTAGTTCAAACATTTACTCACAGATCGAGGGTGAATTTCAATCAAACTTTTCAATATATGGACTTTCTTCTGAGTATTTATTTATTCAATGTGATTCAACATTTATTATTGAAAGAAGAAATGAACAAATAATAAATAAGTCCGAAGGAATATGGAACTTCAAATCAGACACTTTATATCTTTTTTATCAGGACAGTTTAAATTCATTTCAAAAGTACTTTCTCTGTGACACCATTTTGAAGCTTCAAATGCCAGTTTTTACAGATTCTATTAGAGGAAAAATAGAGGAAGAACTGGGTCAAGAACTTCCAAGAAGTGATTTTAGACCGACAAATATGTATGGGGAAGAAAGAGAATATTATTTGATTAAGAGAAAGAAGTATAATTGTGAATAAAGCACATACCGCCAACACACTGCATAGCGTATTAGGGATTCGTAGCATTTTGGTAAGTCTTTAGCTTCGGCAACCAGCGCCAAATCGCTGATTTATGAACAAAGGGTTTGTTTCTTTTGGAGTTCATGATTTTCAATTGGCTTAAAAAGAAAAGTTAAAAACAAATACAACGCTTTGGCTCCGCTCAATTTGGAATGATTGTAAGGATAAAATCCCTCACGACGCCCTGCACCGGGACCGTTGTGTGTAATGCAGGTACGTTTAAGGGACATCCTTTACAATATAGTCTGCGTGAATAATAAATTGATTTAAATGAGAACCCATAATCAAATAGATAAAATACTAAAAACTAAGCGACTTGTTTTATCACCAAGTCAAGCGTTTCAACATTACTTTATAGTGCTGATTCCATTATTCCCAATGGGGCTAATGATATATAATGAGCCAGAAAGCATATATGGATTTGGAATATGGATTTTCGGCATTGTTTCAATAATCGCTTATCTAATACAGAGAAAAAGACTTCGATTTAAAGAATTTAAGGCAAATTGCAATATTGAACATTTAAAGAATTCTCTATTCAGGACAACTAATGAACTGGAATGGAAGATTGAAAAAACAAATGAAAAATATTTACAAGCATATTCAGGTGACCCATTCAATTATTATGGGGGTAATCTTATTACAATAATACCAATCGAAAAAGGCTTTTTAATTAATAGTGTTTCAGACCCTAGAAAGCGGTCTGTGCCATTTATTTCCACTTGGGACAAAGACAATATCCAGACTTTTGTGAAGCATTTAAAAGATGTTTTAAACAATAAAGAGGAGAACAAAGACTATTTGATTCCACAGAAAGAATGGACAACACAAAAGACGATTAAAAGACTATTAATCTATCCTTTCTTGCTTTTTATTGTCTTAATAAGTTTAAAGTCAATTTCCGAACCTGCAAGTGCTAAAGGTGTAAGTGCTGGTATTGCGGGACTTATATTCGGAATTGGATATTTTTTTATTGATATTAAACTAATTTTAAAGAGGAAAAAGTACAAACGCACAACACGCCGTACATAGCGCATAGCAATTCGGTGGGTTTTGGTACTACAGATTCCCGCCTCGATAGTCTCGTCCTCTCGGACGGACAATCTCAACGCAAATCTGCTACAGCGCCATGCAGCCACCGTTATAGGGCATTTGAAAAACCGCAAGAATCGGGTTTCATTACGTTTTGAGAATTAAGAATTTTGTCAAAACATTTAAAAGGAATTAATATGCAATTTGATTTTGACAATAAACAGAGAAAAGAAATACTCGAAATAGTATTTGAAAAGTTGGAGAGCTATTATAGCTCAACAAAAGATTTTCGAACCAATCCCGATTTGAATATTAATGAAATTAGAGAATCGCTTCTTACCACTGAATTAGTTAATGGAATCAAACCAGATAAAGCTATCCAACACGTAACAAATGGACTTGAAGCCTTTAGTGTTCATACACCACATCCTAAATATTTTGGTCTGTTCAATCCACGTTCTAATTATGCAGGAATTATCGCTGACCTAATCACAGCTACCTATAACCCTCAATTAGCTGCTTGGAGCCATGCCCCTTTTGCCGTTGAAGTAGAGGAGTTAATAATTAGGGAATTTGCAAATAAATTTGGATACGATAAAAATGCAGATGGTGTTTTCACAACAGGAGGAGCTGAAGCCAATCTTACAGCAATGCTCTGTGCTTTGAACCATAAATACCAAAATTTTGCTAAGGATGGAGTATTTGGTTTAGACAAAAAACCTGTTGTATTTTGTTCAGCAGAGGCTCATCACTCTATTCAAAAAGCCGCAAAAGTTGTTGGGATTGGATATAATCTTGTAAAATCAATTCCAATTACAGATGAATTAAAACTGGATACGGAGATTTTACAGCAAAAACTAAATGAACTTGACTCATCAATTTATGCGCCATTAATGATTATTGGAACTGCTGGAACTACTGGGACAGGTACAATTGACGAATTGAATCAGCTAAGTTCCATTTGCAAAAAGAACAACATTTGGTTTCATGTCGATGCAGCTTATGGAGGAGGAGCAATTTTAAGTCAGGATTTGAAGCACCAATTAATAGGTATCGAAAAGTCTGATTCTATTACTTTTGATGCTCATAAATGGATGTCGGTACCAATGGGAACAAGTATATTTTTGACATCGAGAAATGATATTCTCGGAAAAACGTTCAGAATTACAACGGAATACATGCCAAAGGAAGCTGATAAACTCACGATTACTGAACCCTTTACACATTCTATTCAATGGTCGAGAAGATTCATTGGTTTAAAAGTATATCTTTCTCTACTATTCTATGGTTGGCAGGGATATGAACAAACCATAAATCATCAGGCAAAGATGGGGTAATATTTAAAAAATCAGCTGATAGAAAATGGTTGGAAAATCAAAAATAATACAGATTTGCCAGTTGTATGCTTTGCAAAATCTGAATTTGAAACAGATTCAAATTTCCCGAAAGAAATATTGGATAAGATTTTGGCAAAAGGTAAATCATGGTTATCTGTTTATCCTATAAATGGAATACCTACTTTTAGGGCTTGTATTACAAACTATAACACTACTGAAAAGGAAATCGATGAATTGGTTGATGAACTAAATGATGAAGTAACATCCTATGTTGGACAATAAAACATACCAATATAATAAAATTGCAGAGGCTATTGCTTTTATAGATGATAACCATAAAGGACAGCCATCTTTAGACGCAATAGCTGAGCATGTTAACTTAAGTCCTTTTCATTTTCAGCGTCTATTCAAGGAATGGGTAGGAATTAGTCCAAAAAAATACTTGAAATTTATCAGCTCAAATTATGCAAAGAGTTTGCTAAGGAAAAAAGAAAGCAATCTATTTGACACTGCTTTTGAAATGGGTTTATCTGGAACAGGAAGGCTTCACGACATGTTTGTAACAATAGAGGGCATGACTCCTGGAGAATATAAATACGGTGGTTCAAGCCTGATAATCAATTATAGTTTTGCAGAAACTCCTTTTGGCGAAATCATAGTAGCAGCCACCAACAAAGGAATCTGCCATATGGCATTTAGCGAGAATAATGTATTAGCATTCGAGGAGTTACAAGCTATTTTCCCGAATGCAATATTCAATCAAAAAGTAGATAAATTTCAACAAGACGCTTTGTTTATTTTCCGTAACGACTGGACTAATCTAAATGAAATAAAATTACATTTGAAAGGAACAAAATTTCAATTGAAAGTTTGGGAAGCATTGTTATCCATTCCTTATGGAAATCTCTCTACTTATGGAGAAATAGCAGAAGCGATTCAGCATCCAAAAGCATCGAGAGCAGTGGGAACTGCAATAGGAAACAATCCGATAGCATACCTGATTCCATGCCATAGAGTAATTCAAAAATCAGGAAAATTTGGAGGCTATCATTGGAATCCGACAAGAAAGAAAGCCATAATTGGTTGGGAAGCTTCAATATTGGAAAATGAATAAAAACGCCCTATAACATTTTGTATAAGTAATGGCAGGTAAAGTGTTAAATATCAAGGCTTGTAGCCCACTCAAACTGCGTAGCGGTTTGACAGGTAAGTGTCACGCAATCTGCCACTACTCATACAATTTACCGTTGTATCTTAACGAACACATCAATTTACCAATGGTATACCAAAATATTCATTAGAGTTAAAAGAATGAAATCAATAGTAGTAGTATTAGTTTTTACTTCTGTAATACAAATAAGTAGTTTTGCAACCTTGCAAGAAACAGATATCTTAATTTGGAATTCAGACACTCTATATCTGAATAAGTCACCATTTGAAAGTCTTCCAGATGTCTACCAAAAAATAAGAGAAAAAGAGGAAGGCATAAGTTCTGGATGTTGGAATGGATTTATAGCAGAATGGATAATCATCGATAATACTTTGTACTTACAAAATATTTATAGTCATTTTACAGGAAAGAAAATAAATAGAAGAGTTGAAAAGATACTAGATAGGAAGTTTGAAAATGGGTGTTTAAAAGCGGATTGGTACTCCGGAGAATTTATAGGAGGATATGGAAGATACTTGCATTGTATGTTCTACATAGTATATGAAAAGGAAAGGCTCTTAAAATTTAATAATGGAGAACTTGAAGAAATAAAGAAATTTGATGCAAAGGATATTGAGTTTTCCATCAATGAAGATAAAGTTGAGGATTTTGTTTATAAGAATTTCGATTGGAGCATTCTTGATCCTAATAATAAATCATTACTAGGTGCGTCGATTTATATTGAAGCTAATGAATCAGGTAGTCTTGAGAAATTGGATTTTGAGTCTAGTGGTGGCTATGAAATAGATAATGAGGTTGAAAGAATTATCCGCTTAATTCCTAATTGGGGAACATACTATTGGGATGGAAAGCCTTATAGTTTTTTGGGGAGTTATTATTTTGAATTTAGTCAAGATAAAATGAAAAAATACGCCCGCTAACAAGCCATCATTAAGTAGCCCTGGCTTTGGTGGGATTTGGTAGTTCGGCTCCCGCGCCAGCTTTGGCAAAAACAAGAAAGCGAATATACCATACGCAAACCGGGTCACTTCATATGGCCAAACCGTTAACCATTAAAATCCCAGACTAATAATGAATAACCTAAAAATATTTTTAGCACTTTTAGTACTTGGTATTTCATCTTGTACGCCCAAACAAACTATTACTATAGAATTTGAAGAATTGCATGGACTCTCAGTTGATGCAGATGTGCTGTTTAAAGGAGTTAAAATTGGTAATGTTGACAAAGTTGAAATTACACAAGACGGAAGTTTACTAGTTGATATTGGTATTTCAAAAGAAATAACACTACCTGAGAAGGTTGAATTTGTTTTGTTCTCACAGAATATTTTTGGAACTAAAGCAATTGGTATTAACGAAAAACCAGACATTGAACCGATTGTATTGACTGAAATACAGCAAGGAATTATTGAAGATTCGAGTATTGTAAATACATTTATGACAATTGGTAAAGACCTAATCGAGATTACAGAAGGTGACCTAAATAAGAAAGACTCTTTATTAAAAGAATTGAAGAAGATTGAAGAACGAATTGAGAAACTAGAACAAGATAAATAACGGTTACCAACACGCTGCAATAGCCCATTCGGGAGTCGTAGCTTTTTGGTAAGTCCTTGATTTCGGCAACCAACGCCAAATCGCTGATTTATGAACAAAGGGTTTGTTTCTTTTGGAGTTCATGATTTTCAATTGGCTTAAAATGAAAAATTAAAACAGATACAACGCTTTGGCTCAGCTCAACTTGGAAAGTCTGTAAGGTTAAAATACCTCACGACGCCATACGGCCAACAGTTGACAGTATTATAGACGCACATAACGTAACAGATTATTAATATTAAATTTCAAATATGACTTCAATCAACTCCAATTTTAAAAACCTAAAACGACTCAATTTCACTTATCAAGCAGTAGGAATACTTGGCGTCATAGGAATATTATGGTTTCCAATATTTTCGTGGTTGGGTCTGCTTTCAATTATAACTTTGGTAACATTTTATATTCTAATATTAAAATTTAAGAACAAAGTTATTTCAGTTGAAATTGATGAAGAGAATAACTCTTTATTATTCACATTTTATACAAAAAAGACTAAATCCTTTCATATTGACCAGATAACTTATAAAGCCTCTCCAGGACAAGTCGCTTTATATTCAAACAAGAAAAAGGTCGTTAATATTGAAAAATATACCTGGACGAATTGGGAGCTAACATCTAAATTCGTGATTGAGAAATGCGAAAGAAATAATTATAAAAATGAGTTTAAGGAATTGACTTCTGAGATAATTAAGGAGGAAGTTGTGGATTATCACTCAAATAATGTATAAAATACTACTGCCAACATGCCGCACATAATGCATAGCAGGCAGCAGTGTGCTTTGGGTGGGCAGATTCCCGCCTCGATTGTCTGTCCTTCCGAACGGACAATCAGTACCGAAAATCTGCTACCGCATCATGCACAAACCGTTGTGCCTAATGCTATGTGGGTATTATTTTAGTTTTAAGATAGTATGGATAGAGTTTTAGAAATAATTAATAGCCCATATTCCAATATTTTTACTGGACTACTTGCTATTTTAACATTATCAAGACTTATTAAAAACGCATTTATAAATGTAAAAAAAGCTAAGGCATGTAGATATTGGCCAACAACAGATGGGATAATTTTAAGTTCCAGGGTTACTAGTTATAAGGACAAAGAGAATACGAAAATGTATCAACTTGACTTTAAATACACGTACCAAGTTAATGGTATAATATATACTTCGAATAGTAGATATCTAGATGAAGAAAATAGTCAAAGTTGGATTGGGAAATTACAAGATTTTGTAGATAACAATAAACCCCAGCAACAAATCCCAGTCTATTTCGATCCTGAAAATCCCAGTACATCAGTAGTACTAAACAAAACGAAATTCAGATATCATTTAATACTTATAGCCTATGCTCTATTTGCTTTATTTAGTCTTGCTATCCTGATTAATGGAGTCATTAGATTATAAAATAAAGAATAAAAGCATATAGGCACAACACGCTGCAATAACGCAAAAGGGGTTCGTTTTAATTTGAAGTAGCTCAGCACTATCAATCAACGCCAAATCTTTGATTTATGAACAAAGTGTTTGTTTCTATAGGTGTTCATGATTTTCAATTGGCTTTAGAAGTGAAAAATAAAAACAAATAAAAGATTTGGCTCACTAGAGTTTTGGTAGGTTTGGTTCGTTAAATCGCCATACGCTTTATCTAGCCACAGTTGTGGGTAAGCTTTATTCTAATTTGTCTGTATCACTGCTACACACTATGTCTTTCTGCTTCTTCTGTTATCAATACACTCAACACCTGAATCCCGGAATAAATGAGCGGGATACTCTTCGACTCTTTGCAGATAAGGTCCGACATGAATTCTTTACTCATCATAAAAAAAGCTATATTTTTTTAGACATCCAAGTGATGCTGCGGACTTATTTGTTTACTACTAAACTGAGTCGCATTGAATTCCTGGCTCAGACAGCTTATCAATATAAATTTATAATATGAAATTTGAATCGTTCAGGGGTACATGGCTTAAGGGTGCAATAGATCGATTTCAACAATTAGACAATTTACAATTCGAAGATTCAAGAGTTTATCAGTTAACAAGTCTTCAATCAGGTACCAGACCAAAGGTTTTGAAAACCTTAAGGTCTTTCTGAACAACTCAGAGCTTAGCCCTAAACCTTAAATTCTGCAATACCAGCATACTAGTTACAGTTCAAGCCCGTCAGGGCTGATGGCAGGTGGTTAAGGCTACCAGCGGCTTCAGGACATTGACTGTCACTACACAATGATCCATGATGCTGCTTCACTATTCCTGGAGCTAGTTTGAACAATTTATCAGCTCGACAGTAAGACAATTCGACTCCCGATAGCCACCCTTTGTTTAATATAATTTATTCAATTAGCTCCTGTTTTATTCAATCCAGTACACTATTTTACCATGATTTCACCCCCAATTGGCTTCGGTATTTCTTCGAGGCTTCTTCGGTATTTGTTCGGGTCAGCTTCGGATCAACCTCGCCGGCAGCGAGGTTGATCCGAAGCGAACCCCTGTATGCCCCTTGGACAGTACCTTTCAGGCTTTTGGTTAAAAGGAACAAATTTTAAGGGGAAGAAACCCGAAAAATAAAGAGGTGTAGCGCATTATGTTATATACAAAACCTGTAAACATCTTTTTTTTGTTGAAACATAGTAGCATTGCGAAGTAGAATTTTGATAAGGTAATAATCCTGTCACAACTATTCGAAATGATAAAAGACCTTAAATCAAGCTATGACCTCATTCATTTTTATATTTTTGTACATCTCGAAAAAAAATTGCCAATGAATATTAGAATAGCTTTTGCCCTGATGCTGATAGGAACAACACAGTGGCTGACCGCTCAAATTAAGGCCGACTGGGAAGGCGGCGTACCAGAAGGATGTACAACCATTACCGTAGGAAAACAAGCCAGTTTTGATGGCTCGGTGATGACCTCCCACACCGATGACAGCCACCGTACACGATCATGGATGAATATTATTCCGGCCGGTAAACACGGAAGACGTGATAAGGTAACCATGTATTCACGTGAAAAAGATGACACGCGTAAAATGCCGGCATACAAACATACACCTGTGGGCAGTATTCCTCAGGTTCGTAATACCTATGGCTATATCAACTCGGCCTATCCTTGTATGAATACCAAACAGCTTGCCATTGGTGAATCAACTTTTGGTGGTCGCGAATCACTGGTTTCTGAAGAAGGTTTAATTGATTGTCAGCGTTTGATACAATTGATGCTTGAACGATGCACCACAGCTCGCGAAGCCATTCTATTAACAGATGAACTAACGAAAGAGTATGGCTACAGAGACTGGGGTGAGTGCCTGACCATTGCTGATAAAAAAGAGGTTTGGCATCTTGAAATAGTTGGCCCTGGAAAAGGAAAAACAGGTGCCATTTGGGTCGCACAACGTGTGCCCGACAACCATGTTAGTGTCAACGCCAATGCCGCTCGTATTTTAGAGGTGGACACTGCTGATGCCAATAACTTCCTGTACTCCGATAACCTGTTTGACTTAGCCAGGGACAGTGCCTGGTGGAATCCTGAAGAAGAAGCTTTTAAATTTGCTTACGCTTATGCACCTGAAGGACGTGAGTCAATGGCAGCTCGTCGTCGCGAATGGCGTGCTCTAAGCATGATGGCTCCTTCGTTGGACCTGGATCCTGAAGCGACAGATTATCCGTTCTCGGTTAAACCCGATGATAAGGTGACACTGGAGAAAATGATCGAGGTGTTTAAGGATTATTACGAACACACGCCATATGATATGGTTGGCCACCTGAAAAAAGTGACAGAAGAAGGCGATACCATCCCTCATCCATATGCCAATCCGTTTATGCCTTACGATAAATACGACCTTCACAATATACATGGCGGTTGGGGCAAATTGGGCGAACGCACCATTGCCCGTTGGTACACCATGTATGGCACCATTACTCAAAGCCGCGATTGGCTGCCTGATGAAATTGGCGGTTTGGTATGGATGGCACAAGATAATATTGCCACCTCGGTTTATATCCCAATCTATTGCAGTGTAAGTGATTTACCTGAATCCTATAAGGCTCCGGGACGTAATGGATTTAGCCGCAAATCTGCCTGGTGGGCATTTAACCGCATGAGTACATTGGCAGGACTAAGGTGGAATGATGCTCGTCACGATGTGGATAAGGTACTATTACCATTGCAAAAAGAAATATTTGCGAAGCAGAAAGAAACTGAACTGGCAGCCATGAGCATGGGTAAAAAGCAAACGATAGCTCATTTAACCCGCTACACCATTAATTGGGGTAATCGTGTTGTTAATACAGCCTGGCAGTTGGGCGATGATCTTTGGACCAAATACGATGAGAAGTTTTAAACGAGTCTGAGAATAATATAAGAAAAGGCTGCCTCGAATGAAGCAGCCTTTTTTATTGTGCCATCAATCTTACTTATTGAATGACTATCTTTTTATTGGTAACAAATGCCCCTGTTTGAACAGTAACAAAATAAATTCCTTTACTGTAGGCCGATACGTTTACTTCTGTTTTACTACCATCATTCATTGCATTGTGAGCTTTAGAATAAACTACTTTACCCGAAAGTTCAACAATTGAAACAGTATATTCATTCAATCTCTCTGCCTCCACCAATTCAATTGTGATCTGATTCTCTGCAGGGATCGGATATACTTTTAGGCCAAAATCAAGGCTTGTTAATTCGTCATCGATATCCGTTGGAGAATTGATCGTATGGAGTCCTAAATTGGAAATTGTTCCACTCGACTTACTATCCCACTCACTCATGCTAAAAGTGGTGTTTGGACCAGTTACAGATGCTTTACGGATCAATGTAACGTTTTCGCCAAACTTAGCAGTACTATTAAAAGTTCCAATAACATCGATCAGGCTACCATTTTTAAATAGGCCAACCGGGTCATTTCCATTAAATGATATTGTCCAGTAACTGGAAGGCACCACATAATCGGCAACAGCTTTTATTGTTGCGCTGGCATCATTATGACACACAACATATACACTTCCATTGGCCAGGCTGCCGGAAAGCGTTAGTTCATCTTTCCATTCGCCTGCTCCGTTGGTTTGCTTCATAATAGAATAGGCAGACAAGTTAACAGCATCACCAGTATAATTAGCTATTTCAACAGCTTTATCGTAGCTCGAACCTTCAACATACTCTGAAAAGAATAACTCATTAGAACCGCCGCCTCCGGCACTGACAAGGGTAGCACTTACAATATTACTAGCAGCACTGTTACCATCATCGTTGAACGCAATGACATAGTAATAATAGTTTGTACCTTCAACAACAGATTGATCAACATATTGCAGCACATCTGCCAGAGGAGTTTCAACTATCGAATAATTAACATTATCGGTTGACCTGTAGATCTTATAGCCTGTTTCATTGGCTACGTTGGTCCATGACAATGTAATTTCTGACTCATTGGCCTGAATAGAAGCACTTGGTGCCAGAGGACCCGATGAAAAGTTTACAAATGCCCGTTCTACAAGTTCCGGATAATCTATATAAGGGTTTCTGTTTCCCTGAAAAGTTTCTATATCGTCGTTACGCTTAATCTCTTCAGCATCCACAGGGTCTGCAAGGTGCCACTGGTACAAGGTTTCCAGGTTACCGACGGTTGAAATATCACCAACTGTAGATGCATACATCGTATAGAAATAAAATACGGCTCTTGCACAATTACCCTTATGGTCTTCACGAGGTTCGAATTGAGAACTTGCATACTCGCTGTAAAAGTCGATATCGCTAGTTGGTATAGTTGACGAGGAAGTTGCCAAATACATCCAATTGGTCGTTTGATCATCATTTATTTCTGCAAATGGGTGATTTGATCGAACGGAGTTCCAGTTTCCATAGGTTGGAAATAAGTGGTGAATATCCGATTTCATTGGTTCGGCCGAACCAAAAAAACTTTGTGGTACGGTATGCTCACAGTTTATTGGTTGCGGGTTTGTACTTGTATTGCTTGACGACCAGGATTTTTCATAGCCAGAATACACACAAGTTATTGTGTTATCTGTATTATCAATGGTCTGATACATTTTAAGTCGGGCTGTTGAATAACCAAGCTCGGTATGTTTACCATTATACCAGTTAGTTTTTAGCCATAGCTTTAACTCCTCCCCGTTGATATCGCTTGGTGGCTCCTGAGCGAATAATAATGTAGATAATCCACAAAACAGTATTATGGAAAGTAATTTTTTTGGTGTAAAGTTTCTAAACATAGCATGCGGTTTAGGTAAAAAAAAGTCCCTACCAGGTAGGCAGAGACTCCTTTTTTATTTAGAGTAAAAATTAGTTTTCAGGTGTTATATCTTCTATGAAATCAAATTCAGGATTTGGTCCTGACTTGGTGCACTTAAACTTATAAGTATAGAAATTAGACGATAAATCATTTTCGTAGGTCTTAAACTCTACTTCATAATATACATCTACTCCACCAACCTGAGTTGTCGCTTCCGGATATTTAGCTTTTAACATCTCGATAATACCTTCTGGCAAACGATCCCAAATAACTTCTAAAGCTTCCTCTTCTGATAGATCTTCAAAAGTTTTACCTTCTATTCCGGTAGGGATATCATACTTGGTACGGTTCTTAATTCTTAGATCGAAGTTAGTATATCTGCCGCTGGCACCATAGTAATATTCACCATCAGAATATGGGGCATAATCTTCACTGATATTATCTCTTACATAGTCTACAACTAATTGATAATCTGATTTACCCATTGTAAATGCAATAGTTGGATCAAAAACCCATGTTGTTCCATTGTGTACAAACTGGTTTGTAACGGTTACAAATGGTCCGCTTGATTCTGAAGACCACATTCCTTCAGTAAACATATACTTACTAACTTTGAATCCTGTGCTGCCGCTGTAGTAATACTTATAACCTACAAACTGAACATCACCTTCCTGAGCATAAGGATATTTACTTTGTAAGTAAGTTGGTAAATAATTTTCAGGTTCATCAGAAGTACTGAAATTATGGTATTTACCAGGAGAACCAAACATTTCATATTCAGAATATGAAATAATTTGACTGTCATCTAATACAGTCCATTCTCCACCATTGTACTCATAAAATATCTCGCGCGTATCATATTCGCCTGAAATACCTTTCTCAAATACGTTAATATCATTTAATCTCCAACGCAAAGCGGCATCAGCTGAACAAACATATTTAAATGCGATAAAACAAGTTTGTCCTTCATAAGCCGAGATGTCAACCATTTCAGATAAAACATAATCATGATTTGTACCTTCTGGCTTCGTTGTTACCACAATTTCTTCCCAGGTTGCAGCATTAACATCACCACTGTAATCTGTTGAAATCAGAATTGCAATATCATCCCATGATGTCAAATAGTTAACGTATTGGTTGATCTGGAAAGTAACTCCTTCCGAATCAGACAAGTCAATTTCTGAAGACACTAACCAGTCTTCGCATGCACCTTTACCATAACCACTGGCTTCAGCTACAAAATCACCGTAACGTTCTCCGGCAAACCACAGATCTTCACCTGCAATATTGAATGAAGTAAACTCACCTAAGGTTTCATCGTCAAAAGTTTCAGTGAATACAGCTTTATAACCAATCTGTGGCTCTTCAAAATAGTATTTGTAATTTGCACGAACGATATCTCCTTCTTCAGGGCTCTCAATTCCTGCAGCTAAAATAGCCGGCAGGTATGTTTCAGCTTCGTAACCTGGATAAAATCCTTCTCCTGCAGCCACTACACCTTCCTCAACAAGGGCATAATCATCCTTAGATAATCTGTATTGCTCTGCTCCTTCCAAAACCATCAAGTCTTCTGGTTTATCCATTGAATTATATTCAACGTTTGCAACCGAGTTTTTCCCTAATGCAATATAGTTGGCATGCAGCACATACTTCATATAGTCTAAATCAGTATACTTTTGGTTAAAAGACATATCTGACTCTACAGCCTTTGCATAGGCTGTATCCTCAGCATTTGTTGCATCTTTTAATGCTTGTTTACTAACAGTCTTATAGTCATCAGCCGTCATCATAAATTCAACAGCCTCATTATATGGCTCTCTTGCTTTGTCTAAGTCAGTATAGACATCATCCATTGGATCACATGCATAAAGAAGCACCAACAGAACAGGTATATATTTTAATATCTTTTTCATTTCAATATTTTTTAAGGATACTGTTTAATCTTTAATATGTTACAATTAAAACTTAACCTTTAGGCCTGCCGACCATGTTGTACCAAATCCATAATACACAGTTGCAGTATGAACATCATGCTTGTTACCATCAGTTGCATCTGTAATATACTCTGTGTTTAACAAGTTATGCACTCTACCATAAAGAGTAGCATCCAAACTACCAATCTTAAACTTGTAATTTGAGTTTACATCTAAGATAGTAGCATCAGGTAACTGCCATGCATCAACCTGATCTTCAGGATTTGTTCTGTTTGTTGGATCAAAGTCTGAGTAGTTATCTCCGAAGAAGTTTAAATCAGCACCAATTTTTAATTTAGGAAGCACTTCATAGTCAACACCTAACCAAGCTGTTGTTTGGGCTGAGTTACCAACGTGAACATCCTCAATATATGCATTGAAGGTCCCTATCAGACTCTGATCTTCATCGTATGCTTCAAATTTTACATTATCTGTCCAGCGCCAGTCTCCTACCGACAACATCGCTCCGATATTTAAACCTCTGACAGGACGATATTTAGCTTCAATTTCAACACCATAATGCTGAGCATTGATACCAGGAATATTTGCTGTCAGATCACCGAATGACTTAACCAAACCTTTGTCTTGCCATAAGGTATAGTAAACGTTAGCCTTTACATTTAAAGTACTGCTTCTGAAACCATAACCTAATTCACCAGTCATGATCTTCTCATTTTTAGCGTCCTCATTGAAATCATTAGTATAGCCTAAGAAAGCGTTTCTAAAATAAGGAGCTCTAGTAATGTAACCCGCATTGACAAAAACATTGTTTTTCTCATTGATATTTAAGTTAGCACCACCTTTTACTGTATAAGTATAGAATGATAACCAATCTGTTACCTGACCTTCTTCAGGAGTATATTGGAAATAATCAGTTCTTCTGTAGCTGTTTTGCGCACCCGACACTGACAAGAATGCGGAGTAACGGTCGGTTTTGTATTCACCTTGTAAGAATACTCCCCCCCATAACACTTCACCAAGGTTATAGTAGTTTACTTTATCACCAACTTTTAATCTGGTTGTTTCATCTCTGTTGACATTACTATCGTCAAGCATATAACTTCCACCTAACAGATCATCAATTTCATAAGTGTGATAACCTTTGTAGTATCTACCATCAATACCACCAGTAACAGTCAATGCTCCCATGTTCTTAGTCAAAGTAGATAGAATACCATACCAATCGTGAGAGTTAATACTATTGGCAACAACAGCTGTTGATCCGTTTTCAGCATTGGCGTTTTCATTGATCACATAATCGAAATCCAAATAACCTTCTGGTGTTAATTTTGTTTCTTCTGTCGGCCTACCATCATCATAATTGATTTTCAACCAGTCATCATTTTCACCATATATACGTCGTCCGCCACCTTGAGATTTTGACAAATACACTGAAGTTGCCAACATTGTATTGTTATCAATATTCCAATAATGGTTTAATGAGATTTGTGGTTTATGATAGTAGTTATACGCGTAGGCACCGTTATAGATTTTACCGTTACGATATCCAAAGTCAGAGTTCCATCTGTCTTCTTCCCTATGAGCGCGGTAATCTTCAATTAAATGTTGATTTCCTCTTTGATTGTGCCACTGTGGAGCACCAAAAGCAGTTAAAGAAACACGATGCTTCTCATTAATGATCTTTGAAATATTAAGAAAGTATGACCATCCTTCAAAGTTAGTTGCCTGAATATAACCATCACCAACTGTACGCGAACCTGAAGCTGTTACCGCCCAGCCATTTTCAAGCAATCCGGTTGAGAAAGTCAAGGCTTGTTTTGAATAACCATCATTACCAACTCCTGTATAAAAAGATCCTCCTTTAACAGCATCGGTTGATTTGGTAATAATATTTATTGTACCTCCCACTGATGATAATGCCAGCTTTGAAGCTCCTAAACCACGCTGCACCTGCATTGTTTGAGTAACATCAGATAAGCCTGCCCAGTTAGACCAGTACACTTTTCCACTTTCCATGTCGTTTACCGGCACTCCATTAATTAACACACCAATGTTGTTTGAATCAAATCCCCTCAGGTAAATACGGCTATCACCGTAACCACCACCTTGTTTTGTAGCATAAACAGATGGAGTAGATTTCAAAATCTCAGGATATTCCTGTGTTCCTAATTTCTCTTCAATTAATTGTGGTTTGATCGAAGACATCGCTACCGGTGTTTCACGATCCTTTGCAATCGATGCAACAACTGATACTTCAACAATACCTACAGAGGCTGTTTTAAGTTTAATCTCACCAAGATCAAGTTCCCCGTTTACAAGTACATCTTTCTCCAAGTCCAGATACCCCAGGTAACTGAACATTAATGTTGCTTCTCTATTAGGCAGTTCAAGTTCAAATCCTCCATCCAAATTTGTAACTGTACCTATAGAGTTATTACTCTTCAGGTAAATAGCGGCACCAATTAAGGCTTCATTGGTATCACTATCAATAAGTTTACCTGTTACTTTGCCCTGTGCGAAAAGCGCCGTAACATTTAACATCATTAAAGAACAGCATAACGCTGTTAAAACATGTTTTTTCATTTTGATGTGTTTGGTTAGTAAATAAATACTGTTTCCAATTATAGATTATTAATAAATTTTCTGCAAAGATGGAAAACTAGACCAATAGGTCGGTTTTCTAAATGTTAAAAATCTGTTAATTCTTAGGAATAGACTAAAATTATCCCAAGAAGTAATTAACATTTTTTAAGAAGTTATCAACAAGTACTATGTGTGGGTATTTATTCAAAAACTCAAAACATCAGGCAATTCAGCCACTGACGCTTGCTGCCTGCTTTTTAGCCACCCCATCCCAATACATATCAAAGGCAGCATCAAACTCTTCAGAGAAACTTTTTAAGGGTTTAGGCAGCGATAAAAAATAGTTAGCTGTTGCACGGGTAAAAGCAAAATCAAAGAAAGCGATCATATCCGTTTTATAGGCTTTCAAAATTCCCATGTTCACCTTCTGCATAATAAAACGACGTGGTCCTTCTTTGGTATCTTCCACCAGTTCAAAGTGCAACTTCATGTAAGGACTGGATTCGAAGATATTGATATAATAGAACTTGACCGGATGCGTAATAAACCACTTCACAATGCCACTAAACACCTGCTTGGTATTTTCTTTCTGATCTTCAGTCAGAACGTTGACACACTGCTCTTCAACCTCAAACATCAGTTGTTTGTATATATCTATTATTAATTGCTCCTTATTACTGATATGGTGGTATAAAGTTCCTTTTGCAATACCAATTCGTTCAATTAGTTCATTGACTGAAGCAGCAAAGCCTTTTTCCACAAAAAGCTCCATGGCTCCCTTATATATATCGTTCTTTTTACTCATAGTTTTTTAAAAATTGCCCCACGAAGTTAAAATAAAAACTGAATTCGTTTTTATTTTAACGCATGAGATTGAGCTAAAAAGTTGATTGGCAAGTCATAATTTTGTTTGAGAAAGAAAATTGCGATAAAATTTAATGAAGTTAAACGCGCTGAAGTCAAGGTTTATTGTCAAACGGCATATATAAAGTGCAGGCATAAAAAAAACTGCTCTCAAAACAAATGAAAGCAGTTTTATTATGTTTATTTATTTTACTTTTCAAGCTCTTTCCATGCCAGCGCACTTGCTCCTACGATAGCAGCATCACCAGCATCAAGCTGTGATGGCAATAGCTTAATTTTATCCCTGAATATTGGCAACACATGGTTCTCAATACTTTCTTTGGTTGGCTTTAAAATTAAGTCGCCAGCCGCCATTGGACCACCAAATAAGAAGATAGCTTCAGGACTTAAGTGGTGAATAGTATCAGCTATACCCTGGCCTAAGTACTTACCTGTCAATTCAAAAACCTCCAATGCTACTTTATCACCGGCAACTGCCGCGTCATAAATCATTTTAGAAGTCAGATCATTGTATGTGTGGTTAGCCAACGGGCTGTCAACAGCATTGTACTTGGCCAACAACTCAAAGGCTGTACGCTTCATACCCGGTGCAGAACAATAAGCCTCAAGGTGACCATTGGCACCACAACCGCATAAACGACCGCCCGGAACCAAGGTAGTGTGTCCGCACTCGCCTGCAAAGCCATCGTGTCCATACACAAGGTCGCCATTAACAACCACTCCACTACCAACACCAGTACCAAGTGTATACATGACGAAGTTTTTCATGCCTTTGGCACCACCATAAATCATTTCACCAATCGCAGCCGCATTGGCATCGTTTGTTAATGCAATAGCCTCAATATTTGGGAAATGACCTCGCAACAGACGAACCACAGGAACAACACCCTTGAATGATAAGTTTGGAGCAAATTCAATAGTACCACTGTAATAGTTACCATTAGGGGCACCTACACCAATACCCACAATTTCGATTTCCTCATTCATAAACTTGGCATTGGTAATTAACTTATTAATTGCCGTAGCCAAATCATCTATATATACATTGATATCTCCATGCGAAGGTGTTGAAATACTATCTTTCGTTAAAACATGTCCTAACTCATCAACAACACCAATGGCAGTATTAGTACCACCTATATCCACGCCAACAGATACTTTTTTCATATGATTAGTTTTTAAATTGTTATGTTCTTATATACAACCATGACTCTCTGAATCACAGAAAGTCATGGTGTAAATTACTATATTTTCTACAATTACTCTACAGGAATATCCGTATTTACATTCTTGCTACCGATTAAAGCATAGTATAACAAGAATACTAAACCTAAGAATGGCACCCAGTATGAAACCATATAACCCATACCATCGGCAACGGCATTTTGAATAAGTGGTAAAATTCCACCACCTACTACCATTGTCATGAAAATACCTGAAGCAGCAGCCGTAAAGCGACCTAAACCTTCAACCGCAAGGTTGAAGATACCACCCCACATTACTGAGGTACAAAGTCCGATCAACACCAGGAACATTGCATTAATTGGCACACTGGCCAATCCGAATGATAAACCTGCCGACGTACTCTGGAATACAGGTATAGAAACAGTTGTTGATGTTGGAGCAATAATAGCCATCAATGCCAAAACAGCACCTACAGCAGAAGCAACGATCAACATGGTTTTACTTGATACTTTTCCGCCAATAGAAGCACCTACAAAACGACCTACAAGCATCAACAACCAATATGTTGCCACAACTGTACCTGCAGTTGCCGCACCTACACCACCTGCAGTTGCATCAGCAAGGAAGAAGAATAAAGTTCCCGGAACACCTACTTCAACACCTACATAAATACCAATGGCGATGGCTCCTAAAACAAAGTGACGGAACGACCATGCACTGTAGTTTGATTTTTCTTTAACTTCCTCGCCTTTATTCATGTGAGGCTCAGGAATATTAACAAAGTAAAGAACTAATCCAACCGTTGCAAAGATTCCCATTGCAATGAACATCACCGGATTAACATCTTTAATGGAAGTGTTTTTTGTTACTTCACCTACTAACATACCTACCAGCAATGGCACTAGTGTTCCCATTAAAGAGTTGAAGGTTGCTCCAACCTGAATTAACTGGTTACCTTTTTTACCGGCTCCACCAAGGGTGTTCAACATTGGGTTTACCACAATGTTTAATAAACACATTGAGAAACCAGCTACAAATGCTCCTAACAGGTATACGAAAAAGCTTTCGGCAACACCTGAAAAGAACTGAATACCAACACCAACAAATCCTAAAACAATTGCTAATAATGCTGTTTTCTTATAACCTACCTTTTCCAATAGTTTACCACCAGGGATACCCATGAAAGCATAAGCTAAAAAGTTGGCGAAGTTACCCAACATTCCTAAAAAGTTAGAAGCCTGAAACTGCTCCTTTACAACCACACCCATCGGTGCTGCCAGATTCGTCACAAATGATATCATACCAAATAGTAAGAACATCATAAAAATCGGCAATGCATAATTCTTCTGCTGATTCATAATTTTGATTCGTTAATTCTCAGAGATAATGACCTATCTCCCATTTTAGTTTGTGTATAAAATAATTAAAAAGACAATTTTAGTTTCGTTTTATTGTTTTCGGCTGCAGATCAACCATGTTGAGTTAGCAAAAACATATATTCAAAACGGAAAGCAAGATAACATTAATAAGTTCAAATCTGACAAATGACATAAAAAATACACTAATAAAAACTTGTTTTAAATTACAGGCGAGCTTTAAAACAAAAAAACCACCCTCGCATATGAAGGTGGTTTATAGAATATTGTATTTGTAGTCTTATCGTCTTACAGTGGTTACTTCCAATTCAAAAATATGTGGCGAATACTGACCATCAGCAATTGAAGATGGTAAAACAACCTTCGCTTTTCCAAATAAGCGCATTTCCAAAATGGCTTCGTTTATACCGGGAAAAACACTTGTTCCGGCAACAGGTGAACCACCAACCGGATAGGTTGTGAATGTAAAGGGTGAAATAGAGAATTCATTACTCTCCATCAACACTTCAACTGTTTTGTCAGCATTATCGGTTGTGTCAATGGCGATCTGATATCGCTTATATCTAAAACCAACTGTTCGATAGGCTCCTATTGAATCTCCTTCACCAATGTGAGTATGATACAACATCAAACCTGATTGAAATCGATTATCGATAGTATCGAGTACCACTGCGGTCGTCGAATCCAGTCGA
Source organism: Carboxylicivirga agarovorans (assembly GCF_050589845.1). Taxonomy (NCBI): domain Bacteria; kingdom Pseudomonadati; phylum Bacteroidota; class Bacteroidia; order Marinilabiliales; family Marinilabiliaceae; genus Carboxylicivirga; species Carboxylicivirga agarovorans. The sequence continues at coordinate 24,027 of NZ_JBNGPA010000016.1, forward strand.
CTCATGCCATTATCCATTTCTTCGTTATAATAGCGATCCAACAATTCCTGTTCTGCTTCAATAGCCTCTTGAACATTAAAGTAATTGTTATTGTCATCACAGGCGGCGAAGCTGATAAATAATGCAATCGCGCAAAGTATAGTCAGGTTGAAAGTCTTTCTTCTATCCATTATTTCATTTTTTGTCTTTTCGACGAAAGCACAAAGAAAATCATTTTTGCTTAATCTTCAAATCATTTTAGTTATTCAGCAGGCACACGGTGCACTTCAACAACTTCTATATCCATTACCAGGATGGCTAGTTTAGGTATTTTATTACCATCGCCGGCTACTCCATGTGCAAGATACGGCGGAAGGATAAGTTTGGCTATTGACCCGGGGCCCAGTTGCTGGACAAACTGCTCCAGGCCTGCTTCCACCTGGGCTTTACCAACCGTAAAATTCATTAAGCCTTCGGTTGCCGATGAATAACAAATGGTTCCATCGAGCAGACTGGTGGTATAGGCCAGAATAACATGGTCGTTAATGCGTATGGTGTCACCTGATGATGCATTGCTTACGGAGTAATAATAACCTGTTTTAGAGGTCTCCATCTGCAGGCCTTTATCCTCAATGTATTTTTCAATGATTTCCGATTCTGCACCAACCAGTTTTTTATTCATTTCCAGAAGCATGTCCTTTGTAACACGTTTCTTTTCCTGTGGCTTCTGTCCGCAAGACAATAAAACCAATGCCAGAAGAATGCTTAGTGCTATTGTTTTAATTGAATTCATTGGCTTCACAAAATTCCTTTAATACCGTCTTAAATCGCTTTACTGTTTCATCAAGCGTTAATTTTGACTCACCGCCGGCAGCATTAAAATGTCCACCTCCGTTGAAATATGTCTCGCTAAATTTATTGGCCGGAAAACCACCGCGGGAGCGAAAAGAGATTTTCACCAGATCCTTTTTCTCAGTGAATAAGGCCGACAGATTAACACCTTCAATCCACAAAGCCTGATTAACAAACCCTTCGGTATCGCCCGGCTTGAAATTAAATTGCTTTAACTCATCCTGGCTCAATGAAATAAAGGCAGCATTTTGATCAGGTATACGCTCCATCTTTTCACCCAAGGCATGCCCCAGCAGGCGCATACGGTCAAAGGAGTTATTATGGAATATCATATGATGGATATGTTCTTTGTCGATACCCATTCGTAATAACTCCGCAACAATCAGATAAGTTTCAGGTCTGCTTGAGTTATAATTGAGAGATCCGGTATCTGTCATTATACCAGCATAAATACATTCTGCTGCCTCTCTGGTTATATATTCTTTAAAACCAGCTTCGTTCAAAACATGAAATAATAACTCACATGTTGAAGACGCCTCAGGTACACTGATCTGAATATCGGCTGTGTTAGCTTCGGGAAAGGGATGGTGATCAATCATGATACGGGGTGTTTCATCACTTTCAAACACCTCACCCATCAGCTTAATGCGCGACAGAGCATTGAAATCTACAAAAAGCACCAGTTCACTATCACTGATCAGCTTCTTTGCTTTTTTTATATTCTTGTCGTAAATAATCACATCCTCAACACCATGCATCCAGTTTAAAAAGTCAGGAAATTCATTCGGTGTTATAACCGTCACTTCCTTACCCATATTCTTAAGTGTATTATAAAGGCCTAACGAAGAGCCCAATGCATCACCATCAGGGTTATTATGCGGAACAATTATTACCTTTTGACTGTTGTGTATTTTGGTCTTAAATAAATCTATTTGTGACTTGTCTTTAATATTCATCTTAATTTTTTGTTGGATTTACAAAGATATAGATTTTGAGAGACTAAAAATTTTGTATTTTAGGATTTATAATTTTTTACCTTACACTAATTAATCAGCTAAATATGGCAGGATTTAAAACACTCACCATGATTAAGCCGGGAGCTGTAAACAACAAGCACATCGGCGCCATTTTAAATATGATCGAGGAAAGCGGTTTCCGCATTTCTGCAATCAAATCATTAAAACTATCAAAAGAAGATGCCGAACTTTTTTATGAGGAGCATAAAGAACGTCCTTTCTTCCCTGACCTGGTAGACTTTATGTCATCGGGGCCAATTGTTGCAGCTATTCTTTTAAAGGAAAATGCAGTTGAGGATTTTCGTAAGCTAATTGGAAGCACCGACCCTGCCGAGGCCGAAGATGGAACCATTCGTAAGCTTTTTGCCGAAAGTAAAGCTAAAAACGCTATTCACGGCTCCGATAGCGACGCCAGCGCTGATCGTGAGAGCCATTTCTTTTTTAGTGATAAAGAACTATTGGAGAAGCATCCTTAGTTGATGATATAATGACATAAAAAATGCCGGTTACAAGATGTGACCGGCATTTTTTATATCTAAAATGGTTAATATACCCTGAATAGTCCGTTAATGGTAGGTTTATCCGTGACTTGTGAATCTGCCTTCCTATCTGAAAACAATATCCTTAACAATATTATCGCCAATGGCCTGATTAAGGTTAATGATTATTTTATCCTTCCACATCATTAACTCATTGCGCAACACAGAAGAGGTCATTTCAACATACAACACACCATCTTTGATATAAATGCGGTGAGTGGCACGTGCAACAGCTCCGCCAAGCACTTTTTCCCAATAGTTGACAGCACGACTCTCTAACAAACCCTTGTTAAGATCCTGCTGCTTCAGCACCTCCTTAATGACTGAACTTATTGATTGTGTTTTCTTACGGCGCATTTTTTTATTGTTGATTTGTTGATTTGATTATCTGTTGATTTACAAGCTATCAATTAACGCGTTAACAAATAACCAACTTAAATAAACAGTTTACACTAAACTGAATCGATCACCTGCCCTCCGGCAACATCAAAGACTTTATAATCCTTTCCGGTTCGTTTAACTATATCGACCAGGTATGGTTTATTGGTATCGGTGATAAAAATTTGGTTAAAAACATCTTCTGAAACCAGCTGTAGCAGACGATTACTGCGTGCATCATCCAGCTTATCAAATATATCATCAAGCAACAAGATAGGTTTTATACCATTATGTTTCTGGATAAACTCATACTGGGCCAGCTTCAAGGCAATCAAAAATGTCTTCTTTTGGCCCTGCGATGCAATTTTCTTAATTGAATAACCACCTAATAACAACTCCAGATCATCTTTATGAACCCCTCGTGTAGTATATCCGACAATCGTGTCTTTTGGACGCACAGCCAACAATTGTTCCTTTAATGAGCCTTCATGCAGATGTGAGGTATAATTCAAGGCGATTTCTTCTTTTCCATCTGATATGTAAGCATAGTATTTCTGAAAAACGGGAACCAGCTCTTTAATAAAATCAATCCGTTTCCTGTAAATACGATCGGCCAGCTGCTCCAGTTGTTCATCCCACAAGTCGAGCATTGAATAATCGCGTGATCCACTCTCTTTCAACTGCTTTAAGGTGGCATTACGCTGCATTAAGGAGCGATTATAGCGTAACAAATCATCCAGAAAAGGTTTATCATACTGCGATATCACACCATCCATATATTTACGCCTCTGCTCACTTCCTTCGTTTATCAGTTGCTCATCGGCCGGTGAAATCATTACCAAAGGAATAAGGCCTATATGATCGGCCAGCTTGCCATACTCCTTTTTATTGCGCTTAAAATGTTTTTTCTGCGACCTCTTTAATCCGCAATAAATGTGTTCCTCTTCATCTTGTCGCTCATATTGCCCCTGAACCACAAAGAACTCTTGCTCATGTGTGATATTCTGGCTGTCAATGGCATTAAAGTAGCTTTTACAAAATGAAAGGTAATAAAGACCGTCCAGCACATTGGTTTTTCCGGCTCCATTTTCACCAACAAGACAGTTGATTCCAGGTGAAAACTCAATTTCAGCCTGTTGAATATTTTTAAAATTAATAAGATTGAGATGCCTGATGTGCATGTGCTTTGGTTTTGTGCAAAAGTAACTATCCGGTGGCGATTGTTCAAAAATGAGGTCTATAATTTTACCTGCCCTTACATTTAAGCTCATTGAGTATTTATTTCAACTCAAGGCTTAGAACCTGACAAACAACATACTAAATTTTGATGATCACCCAAATCAACAAAATCATCAGGCAACATATATTTATTTAGGAGGCAATTGGCAGAAACATTTCCCATCTTCCTCACCTGTTTTTTATTAAATCAAAACAGTTTATGCAAACAACATTGAAATAATTTATCAATAAGGCACAAAAAGTAATAATCCATCTTTTGTTTTTAGGCCAAAACGATTACTTTTGGCATTCGAATAAAAATTTACTTAAAATGTCAAAAGAGAAACATACGCATCAAGACGATAGCTTCGAGAATGTAGAGAGCGCATTGAGTAAGACGGAGCACTTTATTGAAGAAAATCAGAATCGATTAAGTATGATTGCATTGGCAATCATTATTATAGTAGCCGGATACTGGGGATTAAAGAAGTTCTATTTCATGCCTTTAGAGCAGGAAGCACAGAAATCAATCTTTTATGCTCAGCAGTATTTTGAGAAAGATTCATTCAATATTGCCTTGAATGGAGACGGACAAAATCTCGGTTTCCTTGAAATTATTGAAGATTATGGTTCGACTACTGCCGGTAACTTAGCTGTATACTATGCTGGTGTTTCAAACCTTCACCTTGGTAACTACAACGAGGCTGTTGAATTACTGAAAGGATTCTCAACAAGTGAAGAAATGGTTGCTGCAACTGCTGCAGGTGCATTGGGTGATGCTTATGCTGAATTGGGGCAGAACGATGACGCTATCTCTCAATACAAAGATGCTGCATCATATGATAACACTTTAACAGCTCCTACCTACCTAATGAAGCTAGGTGTTATGTATGAAGCAAAAGGTGATTACAAAGCAGCTGTTGAGGCATACAAGAAAATTAAAGATCAATATGCGAGTTCAGCTGAAGCTCGTCAGGTTGATAAATATTTGACAAGAGCAGAATTACAATTAAAGTAATTTGAACTAAAATACTTGAAAGAGGTTGTCTATTTAGGCAACCTCTTTTATTTTTGCAGAAAATATAAAACAATGGCAACAAGTCTTAAAAACCTATCGGATTATAATATAGCAGATGTTCCATCGGCTGCCGACATGAAATTCGGCATTGTAGTATCGGAATGGAATACTGAAATTACTGAAGCTCTATATGAAGGAGCCTATAACACATTGATAAAGCATGGCGCATCAGAAGATAATATTTTAAAGAAATATGTGCCGGGTAGCTTTGAATTAACAGCCGGCGCCAAGTACCTGGCTGAAATGACAGACGTTGATGCAGTTATCTGCCTGGGATGTGTAATTCAAGGTGACACTCCACACTTCGACTTTGTATGTCATGGTGTTACACAAGGCGTTACGCAATTGAACGTTCAGTATCCTATCCCATTTATTTTTGGTCTTTTAACAACCTTAAACCAGCAACAGGCGCTGGATCGATGTGGCGGAAAGCATGGTAATAAAGGTGATGAGGGAGCAGTAACGGCTATTAAAATGGTTGCCCTTAACCGCTCGCTAAAGAACTAAACATACACATACTGCCGTTTGGCAGATTATGATATTGAAGGCCCGGCTGTTTGCCGGGCTTTTTTATTGTCACAACATTCGAGCTTATAGGTAGTAATAGCCTTAATGGTTTCCCATTTACTCTTTTTCAATGGCAATTGGAAAGCACTCCAGATGTGCATTAAAAAAAACATAAGCCAAAGTCCTTCCCTGCCGATTTTCCCACCTTCATTTGATGTCATTGGGTCGCCAATATCTTGTAACATCGTTTGAAACGCAATTGATCACAAGGTAAGATGTCATACCTTGATACCAAACGCCATATCCCACTGTATTTGTGCAACATAAGCCTAAATGTGCCATTTCACACTACTAATAATACGTAGTTAAATAGGTGAAATTTCCTTAAAAAGGTAGTAGTTTTTCCCATATAAAAATCAATCCTAGTATCTAATTTGCGACACTGAAACAAGTCCAAATTGACAGAGGCTACATATTATTTTCATGGAGTAAATCTTCATTGAAAACAATGAAAGACTTCTGCTAAAGGATAAGGTTTCCAGAGAATAATCCACCCTTGGGTGACAACCTTAACATTATGAATAAAAGCAAAAAAAATCGTGTACTACCCCTGCACAATCATGGATATGTGTACAATGCACAGGAGAAACAGCAGGAACTTAATACCCGGTTTGGGTTAACAGCTTCTCTTCAAATTCAAAGCATAGATCAGAACGCCCAAAACGATTATATCTATTCTATTACCCCTATTCCGCAATTGGTGGGTTTGTATGCCCAACACAAAAACACGGAGGCAAGCATCGATCTTGGATTTAATTACTTAGGAGGAAGACTGAACTATACTTTTTTTCGAAATTTTGGATTGGAGGCAGGCATTAGCACAGCAATACATTCAGTGACTATTGAAAGTGATAACTATGGTTATCATTATAATGAGTATGCGGAAGAAAATATTGGAATAACCCAGTATTATGGCGGTTTAAGCTATAAAAACAAACTATTTGAACGTCTCACAATAAGGATAATGGCAAAAGCCAGGGGCATAGAAACGGAACCGTTTAAATCTCAATCTTCCATTATTCCCCAGGGGCAATATGTCAATTATAATAAACGAGCACTTCGTACAGATATTTATGAATTGAACCCCAGCCTGGTGTACGGTGGTAATATATATTTGGAATTGTTGCCACGACCATCAATGAACAGATCAAGGCCCCTGGTGCCTTTTTGCAACATTTCAATAATGGGTAACAACACCAGCAATACCCACCGCGAGCTTAAAATAGAGGAATGGATACAAGGGAATGTTGTTTATTACGAATCTCCCACCAAACAGAATTTGGATTATGACCTGTATGCTTTTCAGGTACAGGCTGGTTTAAAATGGTATCTGAGGTATTGATGCTTGTACCGGCAAATTTAAAACTCATTAGTTATCCACTGAATGCATTGCATACGTTGGGATTATAGCCAACAATCTTTCTGTATCGTTCGGTGCCTTCAGTGGACATCAATAAGAACATTAAACCCTTTACAAATGAATAAAGCCATAAGATTAACACTACTTCTTTTATGCCTGACTTTATATTACGGGCCACTACAAGCACAAAACAAGTACACTATCAGTGGCTATGTCAGCGATGGTGGAACAGGTGAAAAACTAATCAATGCCAATGTTTACGAACCGGCTGATTATCGTGGTTCAGCCACTAATTTATATGGCTTTTACAGCCTTACCCTGCCGGCAGGTACCTATCAGATCATTTATTCTTACGTAGGCTTTAAAAGTCAGGTTAAAACCATTGAACTCAATGCTGATATTCAGCTAAATGTCGCGTTAGAATACGATTCTGCCATTGAAGAAGTAACCGTACTAGGTGGTGCTGTCAACAACAAGCTAAAAGACTCACAAATGAGTAAAGAAATACTCAGTGTATCAACCATTAAGCGCTTACCTGCCTTTATGGGAGAAGCCGATATAATGAAAACCCTTCAGCTGATGCCCGGTGTTCAATCGGGCAGCGAAGGTTCAAGTGGTTTATATGTGCGCGGTGGTGGTCCCGATCAAAACCTTATTTTGCTCGATGGAGTGCCCGTGTACAATGCCAATCACCTCTTTGGTTTCTTTTCTGTATTCAATACGGATGCTGTAAAAAATGTGTCACTTTACAAAGGCGGCTTTCCTGCTCGTTTTGGAGGTCGATTGTCGTCAGTTATTGATGTTCGCATGAAAGAAGGTAATGAGAAAAAAATACACGGCGGTGCACAACTTGGTCTTATCTCATCGCGCTTTTTCATAGAAGGCCCTATAAAAAAAGATAAGACAGCCTTTCATTTATCGGCTCGTCGCACGTATATCGATTTATTGGCCCGGCCTTTTATGAGCACAGAAGAAACCACCGGTTACTTTTTTTACGACATAAATGCTAAGCTCAACCATAAATTCTCTGACAGGAGCCGCTTATATCTTAGTGTCTATACGGGGCGCGACAAGGCCTACAACGAATACGATGATGAATGGGAAGCCAACTCAAGCAGCTATAACGATTATATGTATTGGGGCAATTTAACAACAGCCCTTCGTTGGAATTATATGTTTAGCAACAAACTGTTTATGAATGCAACTGTAACATACAGTGATTATAATTTTAATGTCGATTCACATTATAAGGAAAATGATCAAACTGACAGCAATGCATTTATTTATGAATACAGTTCAGGTATAATGGACTGGAGTGCTAAAGTCGAATTTGACTGGTATCCAACTCCCGGGCATGAACTTAAGTTTGGCGCCAACTATACCTACCACACCTTTAAGCCCGGAGTAGAAACAACAAAAGAAACTGATAGCACGGCCGATGATATTATTAAAACATTTGGCGGCAATAACACTTATGCCAGTGAAATGAATATGTATATTGAGGATAACTTTAGCCTATCCCCTCTCCTAAAGGCCAACTTGGGAATACACACCTCTGCTTTTTATGTCGAAAACACCTGGTACCATTCCATTGAACCCAGAGCCAGTATACGCTATTTAATAACAGATGATATTACCTTAAAAGCGGCCTATTCTAAAATGCAGCAATACCTGCATTTGTTATCCAATTCAACCATTGGCCTACCAACAGATTTGTGGCTACCCGCCACCAAACGCATCAAACCACAAGTGTCGGATCAGTATGCCTTGGGCGCGGTTTATGACGGCATTAAAAATGTTGAATTATCGGCCGAAACGTTTTATAAAACAATGGATAAGCTGATTGAGTATAAAGAAGGCGTTTCATTCTTTGGCTCCTCAGTTGGCTGGGAAGACATGGTAGAGACAGGTCGTGGTGAGGCTTATGGTCTGGAGCTGATGCTGCGCAAAGAGGTTGGCAAAACAACAGGCTGGCTTGGTTACACCTGGTCTAAAACCAGCAGACAGTTCGATAAGCTTAATTTCGGCAACTGGTTTCCGGCACGATACGATCGCCGGCATGATGCCAGCATTGTCATCAGCCACAAGTTCAATGATAGAATAGATATTGGTGCAACCTGGGTATACGGAACAGGTAATGCCATTACCCTTCCTACACATGAGATACGGCTTTTACCAGCAGCAGAACATGACAGAGTGTGGTATGAATCAAACATACCCTACTTTGAACATCGCAATAACTATCGCATGCCCGACTATCACAGGCTTGATTTTGGTATAAATTTCCATAAACAGAAAAAGAGAGGTATGCGCACCTGGAACATCAGTGTTTATAATGTTTACAACAGGCAAAATCCCTTCTTCCTCTATGCGGGACATAATGATGAGGGGAATAAAGTACTTAAGCAGATAACACTGTTTCCAATATTACCATCTGTATCATACACTTATAAATTTTAAATTATGTTACGAAATACACTATTACTGGTCATGTTGCTTGGTACGTTAAGCAGCTGCGAAAAAGAAATCGAATACAAAGGTAAAGAGCTCAATAACTTTTTAGTACTAAATGCAAAACTGACTGAAGGAGAAACTATTCGCATTGAACTAACTCGTAGCAACACTATTTTTGAAAACAAGGCTATTAAAACTATAGGCGATGCAGATGTGCAATTGTTTATAGACGGTGAATATGTTGAAACACTACAAGCTTATAATTTTTTCAAGGATGCTCCAAATTACAATCAAGAACACTATAGTGGAGAAGCATATTATTATTTATACAATACTGAATCGGTAAAAGCTGGTTCAACCTACACAATAAAAATAAAGCATTCCGATTATAATGACATTAGTGCAAGTACACAGGTACCTTCAAAGGCTGATGCCTGGATAAAAAATATTGAAAGTGAAAACGGAAACCTCAATTACACTGTTGCAATTAAGGACGAACCAGGTAAGAACTTCTATCGCTTAAGGGTTAAGGGATGTTATGACTATCAAACCATTAACGGTGTTAATGAGACAGGGTGTACATATCTTGGCTACCACAGCGTCTCTACTAAGGACCCGGTATTGAGTTTTAACAGGATAATTGATGAAGACTCTTTTACCGATTACCCCGACAATGTTTACCTGCTATTTGATGATGAGTTATTTGATGGGGAAACATATGAACTAAAGTTTTCTATCCGGGGTGAAAAGACTGATGATGCAGATATTGAGATCATTCAATTGGATGAGAACCTATACAGGTATTACAACACCGTTCAAATGCGTGATTATTATGAAGATTATGCCTTTAGTGAGCCCGTTCGGGTATACAGTAATATCAAAGGCGGGGCGGGTGTTCTGGGAAGCAACAACTCTCACTTAATGACACTTGAGAACCATAATTAAAAAGCATCACTCACCGGATGACTTCTTGTCTTCCGGTGAGTAGAAACAATTCGACAATTTATCATTACTTTTGATTACAAAGAAAAAGTTTACATGTCGGAATTAAAGATTTACCGTGCTTCGGCCGGCTCTGGTAAGACCTATACCCTGTCGGGCGAGTTTATTAAGCTACTGTTTAACGAACCACAAAGTTATAAAAGCATACTGGCTGTGACCTTTACCAATAAGGCAACGGCCGAAATGAAAAACCGTATCCTGGAGAATTTATTCGCCCTTGCAACAGCATCCAAACCCGATTACCTGGATGATTTAATGAAAATCCACAATAAGCCTGAGGCCTACATTAGAAAAGTGGCCAGAAGCCTGTTGATCAATATCCTTAATGACTTTTCCAAATTCTCCATTAATACAATAGACAGCTTCTTTCAAAAAGTAATACGCTCCTTCGCCTATGAAGCTAACCTGCCCGCCAACTTCAAGGTTGAACTGGACTCAGAGCGTATATTATCGCAGGCCGTTGATAACCTATTGCGTGAATTGGAGCTAAAGGGCAATGAGGACCTTAAGGAATGGTTGATCAAGCATACCTTGTCAAAAATTGAAGAAGGAAAGGACTGGAACATCGCCCAGGAACTCAATACACTTGGCCGGGAAGTATTTAAGGAGGAGTTTCAAAGCCTTAAACCTGAAGTGTTGCAAAAGCTGCGCGATAAGAAACTGCTCAATAGTTATCGTTATACACTAAAGAAAATTACCGATGCTTTTGAGGAAAACATTCAAGCAGCTGCGCAAAAAGGCCTGGATGCATTAAAAACTTTTGCGGTGAATTGGGACATACTGCAAGGTAAATCGCGTTCGCCGCTAAAAAAACTTGAGAAACTGGCAAATGTAACAAAAGCGGCTGACTACCTTGAGGTTTTGAAGTTGCAAGCCCTGGCCAATAATCCGGAGATATGTTTTCACAGTAAAAACACGGAGTCGGATAACAGCCTGATAATCGACTGTTTTAATGGTGGACTTAACGATGCCTTATTACAGCTTGGCACTACATTTGCTGAGCAAAGAACCAATTATTTCACGGCTAAGGCCATCCTTTCTAATCTGAACGCCCTAGGCATCACAACCGACATTGCGCTGAAAGTTAATGAACTGGCACGCAATGAGAACTTGTTTCTTTTGGCCGACGCCAACAGATTGCTGCAACAAATTATCGACGAAAACGACACCCCTTTTATCTACGAGAAAACAGGCACCCGTTTTCAACATTATATGATCGATGAGTTTCAGGATACATCACGTCTGCAGTGGAATAACTTTAAGCCATTACTTCAAAACAGTGTGAGTGATGGCAATATGGCGATGATCGTTGGCGATGTGAAACAGTCTATTTACCGTTGGCGAAATTCGGACTGGAAGTTATTGAGTGATCAGGTCAATATTGATTTTGCAAGTCATGGCATTAACCCCATGACACTTGACACCAACTGGCGAAGTACCGAGAATATAATAACCTTTAATAATATTGTGTTTGCCAATGCTTCCAGAATGCTGCAAACAGAGTTTATTAACTCATCAAAAGAAGCCGTTGAAGAAGACAGCATACCCGGCGATCTTCATACAAAAATAAGTATGGCTTATGATGATACCATTCAGCAGGTTTCATCGAAATCCATTGGATCGGGAGGCTTTATTCATGTTGGATTTACAGATGGTAAAAATGCGGAGTTCAGAGCCAATGCCACTAAAGAAACCGTTTTACAAATTGAACGACTACTGGATAAAGGATATAACTATCAGGACATATGCATACTAGTGCGTCGTAAAAGCGAAGGTCAGGAAATAACGGAAGCCCTGCTTTCTGGTAATTATTCACCAAGTGAGCGTAAACATCCTGTTATTTCAAACGAAACACTATTGTTAAGCAGCTCTCCGGCTGTTAACCTGGTAATTCAACAGATTAAATACATTCAGGAGCCCGACAATGCTGTTTTTGAGGCATTTATTAAACTATACAGCCATTTTTACCAGAGCGACGCAAGTGACGAAGCTATTTATTGTGACACCAATATATTGCATGACGACAACACTTCCTGGTATGAAGAACTTTCGGAACAGCTATTAGCTCTTAAAGGTCAGCCTTTATTTGAAATGACCGAGGCATTGGTACGACAGCTACCCGATGACCTTCATCATGATCAATTTGTATTCCTGCAGGGTCTGCTTGATGCTGTGCGTGATTATGTTACAAACTATTCGGTAAATGCCCATGATTTTATTACCTGGTGGGACGATAAAGGACAAAGCACTGCTATTTCTGTACCGGAGGGGCAGAATGCCATTAATGTCATGACCATTCATAAATCAAAGGGTCTGGAGTTTAAAGCAGTCGTCATACCCTATTGCAACTGGAATATTGATGACAAGGGACGTGGCAGTCTGATATGGAGTAAACCCCAAGAAGAACCTTTCAATGAACTTGAACTGGTACCTGTTAATTATTCTGACACGTTGTTGCACTCTATCTTTATTGAAGATTACCTGAGCGAACGCCTGCACCAGTTTGTAGACAACCTGAACTTATTGTATGTTGCTTTAACACGAGCTGAAGAAAGCCTGATCATTATGGCGGAAAAGCCTGCTAAAACAGGCGGTTTAAAAAATGTTTCGCACCTGCTGTTCCGCCTGATCAACCAGTTCAATATGCTTTCAGGACTTGATGAAAACCTTATGGAAACGCTGATTGAAGGCTGGAATGATGAGGAACACACTTTTGAGTTTGGCTCAATTCCTTCACAGAAAGCTAAAGAACATCCCGAAGCCCAGACATTGGATCAGTTTAAAACCACCGAATTAGGCTCACGTATAAAGATCCACCCCGAAAGTGTGGTTATGAGTTCTCCTGACAGTTTAAAACACCTGAGGCATGGTAAACTGATGCACCGTTTATTTGAATTGATTGAAACAATTGATGACGTTGATACAGCCATTACCAAACTGGTATTAAATGGTCAGCTAAAGACCTCTGAAAAAGAAAGCGTTAAGCAGTTCATTGAGCAGAAGATAAACCAGGAACAGGTTCAGGACTGGTTTCAACCAGGAAATAAAATTATCAACGAGGGAACTATTATGGTTCCCACAGGTACTTATCGTCCCGACCGGGTTATTATCAGCGATGACAAGGTAATTATTGTGGATTATAAATTTGGTGAGCTAAAACAGGAAAAATATGCCTTACAGGTAAAGCGCTACATGGATCTGCTTAAGAAAATGGGCTATCACAATGTAAAAGGCTACTTATGGTATCTGCGCGAGAAGGATGAGATTGTGGATGTAACTGACCAGGCTGTGCAGGGAAGTCTATTCTGATAAAAGCAAAAGAAAAAAGCGCAAACACCGTTGTATTTGCGCTTTTTTTCATCCAATTAATCAACAATAACCTCATCAACAAACAACCAGCTTTTGTTACCGGCGGCTGAATGCCATTGAGGTATTTCTTTTTGGTTAACAGCTGTTACTTTTACGAAACGAGCTGTTGTGCCAGAAATATCAACATTATAATCCATTACCAAAGCTTCGCTCTGTAAAGGGATATTATTTATAGTGGAGCCAGCAAGTGCGTACTGCTTACCATCCAGTGAAGTATGCACCTTTATCTCCTGCGGCAGGAATATCCATGACCCGGTTTGATGAAGACTTCCGACTGTAATTTGAGATAACTCTTTCACTTCCTCAAGGTCAATTATTATCTCCAGGTCATCTCCTTGAAACCCCTGCCAATTACCATCACTGAAATTACGACTGCCACGCAAACTGTTAACAAGGGTAATCTCTGAATCGCCCTTATATCTCTCACTTGGCTTACTGGAGTAGTTGATCGGTTTGGCCGTAGCCTTATGGATACTTAAATTAATTCCGGAAGAATGACCGGCCTTTCTCCCGTTCTCAAAACTGCTTGCTTTAATGGCAACTGACGAATCAATGTTAATTACACCATCGTATTTTATTGATGAAGTTGAAGGTTCAGTTCCATCAGTAGTATAGTAAATATCCATGCCCGGCATTTCCGTGCTTAACTCAAGGCCGATCTGTTTCTCTTTTTCATTGAATACGCTTTCAAACTGCACAGTATACATGCTACGTGCATAGTTTAAACCCATGGCATCGTAGGTACTGCCGATCTGCCTGATTCGCTGACTGAAATCATTCCACTCACGATTTCTTTGGTTTGTCCAAAGCACCTCTGCCATTGCTGCCATACGCGGAAATGCCATGTATTGCATATGACCTTTATCCGGCACTTGCTCAGTCCATAAGTTTCCTTGTCCTCCAAGTATATGTTTGGCTTTTTCAGGGCTCAATTCCTTTGGAACAGGATTAAATTCGTACACCTTTTGCAAGGGAATAAAGCCATTAAAGGCTATGGGCTCCGAATCAATAGGTCCCTGATAATAATCAAGATAGCAATGCGAAGTAGGTGACATGATAACATCATGACCATCATTCGCCGCTTCAATGCCTCCTTTGAAACCTCGCCAGCTCATTACCGTTGCATTGGGTGCCAAACCACCTTCCAATATTTCATCCCAGCCAATTAATATGCGATCATTGGCCATTAAAAACTTTTCAATTCGCTTAATAAAGTAACTCTGCAGCGCATGCTCATCAGCCAGATTCTCTTCTTGTATGCGAGCCTGGCATCTTGAACATTTTTCCCATTCAGCTTTATTGGCTTCATCGCCTCCAATGTGTATATATTTGGATGGGAAGAGCTCCATCACTTCCGTTAACACATTTTCAAGAAATGTGAATGTATCATCATTACCTGCGCAATAGATATCCGTTATTGGCCATAAACCGCCCGGCATCACATTAAAAGGACCACCAGTGCATGAATATTCAGGATAAGCGGCTAATGAAGACGTAGTATGTCCTGGCATCTCTATTTCAGGGACCACTGTCACAAATCTTTTTTGAGCATACTCAACAACTTCACGTATATCATCCTGGGTATAGAATCCTCCATAACTTGCTTCTTCACCTGGCTTCATAGGTGGACGGGCATCCCATGGAAGGTCTTCACGGTCAACGCGCCATGCGCCTACCTCGGTCAGTTTAGGGTATTTTTTTATTTCAATACGCCATCCCTGATCGTCTACCAGATGCCAATGAAAGACATTAATCTTATGAAATGCCAGGTAATTGATAAGCTCCTTGACTTCTTCTTTGGAAAAGAAGTGACGCGAAACATCAAGCATCATACCCCGCCATTTAAATTGAGGAGCATCTTCTATAGATACTCCATTCAGCTGAAAAACAAAGTTTTTCTTTTTAGCCGGTACATGAATTTCAGGTGAACAAAGTTGCAAGAGTGACTGCAAAGCATAAAAGACACCATTTGCTTCCGATGCCTCTATTTCAATTAACTTTTCATTGATGTTTAATATATATCCTTCTTTGGGCAATTTATTGTTGAGACTTACAACTATTGCATCTTTTACCTTACTTTTTTCAGATATACTCAAGGCGTTTCCACTGTGTTTTTTAATCGTTTCATTAAACACCAAGACACCAGGCAGCAGAGAATTATCTTCAACAACAATGCTTGTTTTGTCAGTTAGTGAAAAAACACCAGAGTTACTGTTAATACTGTTTGGCAGAGGGATCAATGGAGCTGTACTTGATTGCGTTTGAACGCATGCAGTAAACATAGCCATTGAAATAGTAATAAATAGGAGCTTTATTGAATTCATACTTTGGTTTTTATTATCACTGATAAAATTCACCAAAATCGATCCAATCCGAAACTATGATGTGTTCAATAAAGTTAAAGAGTGTTCAGAATAGCCTTTACAAACACCTGCTATTGTTGTATGCTTAATAAATAACCTGCGGACGCCGGCGCGTTGAAGCCCATGTATGGTCCATTTCAAATAAATTGTACTCAGGCCAGTTTTCAATTGATTTGATACCTCTTTCCATCACCTTTGAAATATCATTGGCTAATGCAGGACCTTTCCAGCTTCCGGTATTGAACAGGACCACGTATGATATGCCATTATCTTTACGTGCCATTAACGCCGAGGTACCTGCTAAAGTACCGGTTCGATACCATGTATTAGAACGAATCCTTCTCCAGCCAAGCGGTCCGTAATTGTTATCTTCTTTACTGACCATCCTGTCAATGCTTTCTTCATTCAAATAATCAGGATATGTATCAAATCCATCAATAGCGAGCATTAATTTCATCAAATCAGTGGAAGAAGCTATCCAGCCACCTGCAGCCCCCAGTGCATACATATCGTTACCACCATAGGTTCTCAGCACCTCTGTTGTGTCACCTTTATAATCTGCCACATAAAATGTTGGTGTGGGCTCGTAATATTTCACCTCCAACTCAGCACGTTCATGCAGGTGACTCCCCCCAATACGCATATCAAAAATACCAAGTGGGTATAGTAGGTTGGTTTGGATATATTTTTCATATTCCATTCCGGAAGCTTTTGTGATAACCTCTCCCAGGATCATATATCCAAGGTTAGAATAATAAGAGGCCTGCCCGGGAGTAAAGTGCAGGCGCTTGTTCAGCACAAATTGAATAATATCACTTTTTGTTACAGGCAATGGCTTATTCAAAGAACGGGATACAATAGTCGGCATAAACATCTGATCGCCCCAACGTGTTGTCCATCCACCACTATGTTCAAGCAGGTGACCAACTGTGATTTGCTCCACGCGCTTGTCACGATAGTTTAGGTAAATGGAATCATTTAATATACCTGATGGTCCAAATACCTTTGAGTCGAGTGTTATACCTCCCTGTTCCTGAAGGCGCATTATTCCGGCAGCAGTTATGAGTTTAGAAATACTGGCAATACGAAACAGATTATGTGGTTCTACATTCTGCTCGGTCTCTCTATCAGCATTTCCAAACCCTTTGGCATATACCAACTCACCATCCTTTGCTATCGCTACTGAACCTCCTTCGAGCAACTCACGACGCATAAAGCGGTCTATTTGCTTCTCAAGATACTCAAACTCCGGATTATCCGACATAAATCCCGGTACATGAAAGGAACTGGCTTTGGTGCCTGGAGGATTAAAATCACTACCATAAGATTCAGAATCAGGATCAACCATGGAAGAGGTAATCCATAAGGTTCCGGTTATGGCAATTGCAGCAAGGGATTTATATACAAACTTCATCATTCTACTATAACAGGTACAAAAATAATGGTTTCATTTCTTAGATGAAACCATTATTAAACTTTTGTTATATATCTTATTGAAACGGTTTAATACTGCAACCAATGGCTTTGGTCATTGCAGGACTCACTTCTTTCCCTGCTTTTACAGCATTGATAGCATCTTCAAGGTACTTTACTTTTACCTGCGATGCTTCCTGGGGACTGTCATCAATGGCTCCAATGTAGGCTACTTTAAATCCCTTGCCGGTATTGTTGAGCAAAAAGACATGTGGTGTTTTTGTCGCTCCATAAGCTTTGTATACCCCTTCATTATCCAGCAAATAGGGGAATTTATAATTTTTGGCAACCATATGTGAGAAGCCGTCCGTTTCGAATTTAACCGAGTCATTGGGGTTAATGGCTACAACAGGAAATTTTTGTGGTGCATAACTTTTATGCAACAGGTTAATCCTTTCTTCATAAAACTTAGCATAGGGACAGTGGTTACAGGTAAAGATTACTATGACACCTTCCTGATCACTATAGTCAGATAAGGCGACCATTTTGTAATCTGTATTGGTGAGTTTAAAATCCGGTGCGGTATCTCCTACCTTTACTTGTGATTTCAATGCAAATACACCAAATATCATTGCCAATAACAATAAGTTCTTTCTCATAATTGTTGTTTTTATTGATTAATACCTGATAATAAATTCAATAACTGAGGTAAATCAATCTCACCTTCATGAAATTGCTTCTTGCTTTGATGATAGATTACTGTAGCCGGAATAGCTCCTGTCCATTGGCTGTCTATCTGATCGATCCATTCATTGGGATTGCGCTCATCCAAAAGCAAAACCTCCTGACTGATCTTATTTTTCTTCAGAAATGGCAATAACTGCTTATCTTTCTGAGATTTAAAATCAAGACTAACAAGTAATACCTTTATGTTTTTTTCGGATTGCAATAATTCTTCTGACTCAAAAACGGGCAATTCTTCTACACATGGTGCACACCATGTAGCCCAGAAATTAACCACATAAACAGTATCCTCTGACAAATTAACACGATTGAGCAATTGCTTGATAGATACATCTTCCACCTCTTGAGATTTCAATGGTGCTATAAGCATCACTGAGGCGAACAGGAATAAAGTAATCTGCTTCATAACAAGTGAAACAGAAATGATTGCATTTGGTTTAAAGACCGATGTTAATGCCTTGTTAAGATGTAATACCAGCTAAGATATCGACTGATAAGAAGCAAACACAAGGGATAAACAACAGCAGGTAAATACTGTGGTATCAGCCAGCCAAAAACCAGTGGCACAGCACTGCAGGTAATCAGGAACAGCAGGTACAGATGAAAAGTCCTGGCCTTAAAGAACCATGTTCCAAAAAAGGCTACAAATACATTAAAAGGAATAGCCCATAGCATATTAAAGTTTTCACCTGTTACACTATGACGCGAAAGAAACCATAAAAAGAATATTAAACATCCGACTACTCCTGTCAGGAATAAAAACAGGCGATTGATAAATAGAAATTCCTTTTTCCTCTTCACTTCAAAGTATGAAAAAATCAAGGAAACAATGAATAAGAGATAAAACAGCAAGGCAGGCGTAAAAAATTGTTTATCTGTTGAGTTTTCAAATGACAGAAGTGTTTTAGTTTCCCCCAGTAAAGGTTGTGATGTTTCAGTTTTATAGGCTCCAATTAAATGCTTCATCAGGTAATCGGGCAAAAACATTTGATTGTACAAATTAGCATCGTAGTCCGTTTTCATGCCCAATATTATATCAAGGCCATTTCCAATCCAGGGCAAGTGGGAATCATACAAATGCAACATTTCACGATAGGTATATTTATCAGCTGCAGCTTCATTGTATTGCAACTCGCCATCTATATTATCCTCTATAATATCACGAATGCGGGTTGCGCAATTATCAAACAGAAAATCATAGCGATAATACCTGTTTTCAGGTTGGGCATTCTCCATTAAAGCTTTAAAAAACTGTTGCTTCTCTTTATCTGAGAAGTTGATCAACTGCTCCCATACACTACGTTTTTCATACCCGTAGTTTCTCAGAAATGTGTGATAATTACCATACCTAAGCATATAATTAAGATTACCATTGGCAAACTTCATGTAAAAGTTAGGCGTATCAAAGTCGAAAGTGCCATAATTAAATACCAGATCAAAACCTGCAACAGGATCATTTACTCGTATTGCACTGTGTCCAAATAATGAGTAAAGCTCATTACCCGGCGAACAGGTTAAGAGAGATATCTGAGCTTCCTGAGACAATTTTTGCTGTGCTATGCCAGCCAATTGCGTAAGTACCAACAGAACAATAATGGATAATGGTCGCATAAACTATTTTTTTCCGAAGATAGAAAAATATAACATTTGGCTGATCATTCTTTTGTTAAATTGATTCTTTGCCTGTGATCAATAGCCTGAGTTCGATTTAAATTTCACACTATTTTCATTACTGATCTGTCGCTATTATCTTTGCACTAAACAATTAACCTATGCCTGATCGTAAAAAGCAACTCATAGACTATGTTAATGGCGAATGGAGCAGTGATAACTTCAAGGAGCTGGCCAATGAACTCCACCACTCACCACAAGATATTAGCATATTATTCGAGCTTAATGAACATTCAGATCCTAAAATCGCCTGGCGAAGTGCCTATTTACTTGACCTGGCCCATGACATCAAACAAGACATTCTGAATGATTACCTGGAATTAATCATGGAACGTACGCCGAAGCTAAACAATCAAAGCATTAAACGCCATTACCTGCGTATTTTATCACAACACGACTTAGCTGAAATAGCAGACGGACAACTGCTCGACTGTTGCTTTGAATGGCTACAGACAGAGGAAACACCAATAGCGGTTAAGGCACACTGCATGCAAATAATCTATGACCTTAGCGTTCCATATCCTGAGCTTATTCCTGAATTAAAAGCCGTTTTGGAGAACTTACTCCCTTATGGAAGTAAAGGTGAAGTGAACAGGGCAAAAAAAATCCTTAATTTAATTAAAGAAAAAAGCTAAAAATACTTCATCTTTATTTAACTGTTTCACAACTGCTTAAATCAGATTTATCACCTTTCCTCTCCTCCATTGGAAAAAAAGAAATGAAATTTTATTGGTCCGATGCATCCTTTTTAAACACTCCCTGTCTTTAAACCGACAATTAGCTAAAAATTGACACAACACATAACTGACATACATAAACCCATCATTGAGAAAGCGGCAAAAGGCAATGCTAAAGCGCAGAGGAAACTTTATGAACTCTATGCTAAAGCAATGTTCAATATTTGCTTCCGCATGATGAATAGCACAGAAGATGCTGAGGATATGTTACAGGAAGTGTTTTGTGAAGCATTCAGACGATTAGGTAGTTTCAGATTTGAATCAACCTTTGGGGCCTGGATCAAACGCATAACGATCAATCGCTGTATTAATGAATTAAAAAGACGCAAACTGAACCTTGAATTAAATGAAGAGATAACACCGGATATCCATAGCGATGAAAAAGAAGACGATGATGAACTTAATCTAAAGGTGGAACATATAAAATTAGCCATGAGTATGTTGCCTGACGGATACAGGGTTGTTTTTACACTTTACATGCTGGAGGGCTATGATCACCAGGAAATTGCCGAGATAATGAATATTACTGTATCAACGTCTAAATCGCAATTGGCAAGGGCCAAACGAAAATTAACTGAAATATTAAAAGCCAGCTCAATGCAATACAAGCTTAATTAAATTAATGTGTTATGAAAGATCGCCTAAAAGAATACATTGACCAAAACAGAGAAGCTTTTGATAGCCTTGACGCTCCTGCGCGAGCCTGGGATGCCATCGATACACAATTGAATGGGCACAAACATAAGCGCCTCACAATCCTTCGTTACAGTAGCATTGCAGTAGCAGCCGCATTGGCAGGCATCATGATCTATGTAGCCGTATTACAACCAGGTAATACAAGCCAGGTGTCTGAAGTGAGCTACATGAATGAAACAGAATTGTATTATTCTACAGAAGTCAATCAGAAAAGAGCTCTTGTTTATCAAATGTCGGCCCAGTACCCAGAGTTACAAACTGAAATGGACAATGATCTGGCAGAGCTGGATACCATTATGGCGGAAATAAAAAGAGACCTAAAAGACAATGTTGATAACGCTGAAGTAGTTGAAGCTATGATTCAGAACTACCGAATGAAGTTGTCTATTTTGGAAGACATAATGCAGTTCCTGGAAGAACAACAGGAGAATAACGAACAAACACACACATCATATGCCTTATAGAATATTATACATGATTTCCGGCTTTTTAATGCTGTTTATCAATACTCAGGCGCAAATTATAAGCGATGAAATAAAACGACATGAAAACTTTTATGTCCTGCCCTCATCAACGCTTGAAATAAATAACAAATACGGCAACATCCACTTTTCTACATGGGATAAGGATTCGGTGGAAATAAACATTAACTTTTTTATCTCAGAGAAGAATGAAGCTCGCTTTAAAAAGATAAAAGACAATGTGACATTCAAAATAACTGGTAATTCGGCCTATATGCTTGCCGAAACAGTATTTGGCAGTAAGTATGCATCGTTTTTTAAAAACATCAAAGAAGCTACCAACCTGCAGCTAGCCGATAATTCACGTACACGTATCGATTACTTCATTAAAGTACCGGCGCATATTAACCTGAAGGTAAACAACCGCTATGGAAATATATTTATTCCCAACTTTGCAGGCAACCTGAATATCAATCTGTCCAATGGCGATTTTCAGGCGAATAAAATCACAGGTAACAATAACCTTACACTAGCTTTTGGTGACGTGCTGATTGAATCAATGCAGCAATCTACCCTTAACCTTAACTTTAGTAAAGTTACCATTAGCTCAGGCCAGCAGCTCGACATTGTTTCCAAATCATCAGAAGTAAAAATTGACAAATGCGATTTAATTAAACTGCAGTCAAAACGTGATGAGTACCAGATTGATGAATTGAGCCATTTATTTGGAGAAACCTATTTCTCTAAGCTATCGGTTTTGGACTTGAAAAAAGAATTCAACATGGTCATGCAGTATGGAGCACTTAAGCATTTAAGTATGGCCCCGGCATTTGACCTGTTAAAAATCAACTCTAAATATGCCAATTGTACCGTAGAACTTAAGCAACCACAAAGTTATACATGTACCATTATGGCTCCCAAGGGTGAAATAAGCATACCTAAAGAATTAGAAGCAAAAACAACCGACTGGCAAGAAAAGATTGAAAGTGAAGCAATAACCTTTAATTACAATGACTTATCAGCTAAAGAAAAGGTGCAGATACTCATCAATAATGCCAGTTTAAAGATTGACCACAAATAACCTGACCATGAAATCC
The DNA here is from genome assembly GCF_050589845.1 of Carboxylicivirga agarovorans. NCBI lineage: Bacteria > Pseudomonadati > Bacteroidota > Bacteroidia > Marinilabiliales > Marinilabiliaceae > Carboxylicivirga > Carboxylicivirga agarovorans. The sequence continues at coordinate 47,021 of NZ_JBNGPA010000016.1, forward strand.
ATTCACCTGTATACGACACTGATATTGCTTCTGGCATTGGCATCAAACAGTATGGGGCAAGACTATAATAATGCCATCCGCTTATCATATGGAAACTACCTGGGCATCTCATACAAGCGCATGTTTGACCAGGAACAGGGAGCCATGGCTTCTGTTCAATATGGTGAAAACAGTTTGATTCTTACCGGATTGAGGGTATTTGAAACACCTGCCTTTCCTGAAACATCGAGCAAGTGGTTTTTTTCATATGGTTACGGTGTTCATATGGCTTACCGTACAAAGATCAAGAACCGCAACCTGTTTCGTCCCTTTGCACCTGCCATTGTACATGAAGGACATTTTATATCACCTGGTATTGATGGCTATTTAGGGCTTGAGTACCGTTTTTTAAAGTATCCTTTCACGGTCTCGGCTGACCTGATGCCCAATTTCGAATTTTTCGGACCAGGGTATTTTCGGGTGAATTTGAATACCGTATCCGTTACGGCAGCTTTTGTTTTTTAGAATACACGCTATAGCACATATATAAAATTGAAAAATCAAAAATTAAAGATATGAGATCAATCATCCTGACAACAGCACTAGTCATGGTCATATCACTGACCAGTGCGCAAGATAATGATAATGAAGTGCGAACTATTTTCAGTACTTCAAAAGACCAGTCACATGGCGGGTACGGGGCCCTGATGGTTAATTACAGCGAGATCAATAACCGTGATGCTATTTTAATTGGTGCCCGGGGCGCCTGGGTAATCGATCATAATTTTGGCTTAGGCCTTGGTGGTTACGGCTTTATGACTGATCCGAAGAAAGATGCTTACTTAAATTTCGAGGAGTACCAGATCAGCGGTGGTTACGGAGGTATATTAATTGAACCGATCGTTGGAGCCAAATCACCGGTTCACCTGTCTTTTCCTATTTTAATTGGTGCAGGAGGTGTTACCTACAACCAACATTGGCAAGAGTATGAGGAGGACAATGAATACAAGGAAAATTACGAGGACAGCGATGCTTTCTTTGTACTGGAGCCAGGCGTTGAACTGGAGTTTAACATGGTTAAATTCATGCGCATGGGTCTATCTGTAAGCTATCGTTACACCAGCAATATCAATATGTCTTATAAAGATGAGACTTTAGGCAATATTGGTTCAGAAGATATGCTCAGAGGATTCAATTTTGGGCTGGTTATGAAATTCGGTAAGTTCTAATAATAAATAGGGTGTCTTCTATATTGAAAGTAAACTTCAAGGCAGTAAAATTTTATTAAGGGGTTAAGTTTTTCTTTTCCCCTTTTTTGTTTTTTCGGAACCAATTTCAAAAACTTCTGCAGTATAGCAGTATTAGTCTGCCAAGGGCGGCAATGAAACGTTGTCGTTGATTACTGTCCTGACTCTCCTTCTCTATTCAACAATTTATCTTCCCATTTTTTTGTAAATTCATCTAAAAACGGGATGGATATACCTACTATAAAGCGCCATCGGTTCCAGCGTACATCAGTATAAGCATCAGGATCAAAGATATGTGAACTATCATCTTCGGGAAAGCCAAGGCCACTGTTAACTCTGTATTCAGTTGTTGCCAGCGTTGCACCAAAAGTTATATCAGCCCTCTTCAGATGTAATACCACTCCTCCACCAAAGTGACTAATGTCTGAGTTAAATGTGGATGCATAAATTTCTTCTTTAAAAAAACCATCAGAATTAGAGCCGGTTACGGCAGCAGAGAAATCCGTTGAATAACTGAGATAACCATACAGGTTCTCATTAAAAATAACGTTACAACCCACCCCAAAATTAAATACCGAATTCAGTTCATTGACCAAAAATGACTGGTATTCATTATTAGTACTCTGTCCTATAAAAGGATCACTGCTCATTAAAGTATAATACTTCACAGGTCCATAATATTCAGCACTGGCATGCAGTGAGCCCCTTTTGGTTTTGTAACCCAGACCTGCAGCTATTGAAAAGGGCGTTTTTAGCTTCATATCCAGATCAGTTTGTTTATTGCGTTCATAGGTAGGGCTTGAACTATTGATTCCCGTATACACATAATCGTATGTAAACGAACCTTTCCCGCTTAATGAAACAGTTGGTGTAGTAACAGTGATCCCCCATGTTATCGGGTCGTGATCCCAGGCAAAGCCAATTTTCCATAATATACCGGCATGCGAATAGCTGTATTGATTGTTGTTCTTAAAGGACTCAACATCCTGTGCCTCGCTATAAGCATACAATTGGGTCTCATCGGTGGCTTTTTGCTTTCGAATGGATACAAAATTACTTACTCCAATGCTAAAGCGGTTGTTTGGAGTATAGGACCAACTCAGGCCCAACCACTCTTCATTAAATCTCTTTTTAAGATAAACATCACCACTAAAATACTCTTCACCAGGTATTCCGGGAAGTATATTACCATATGAACTATTGCTTTCCTGAATATCGACATCCATGCGGTTGCGACCTAAAAATGAATAGGCAAAGGAATGTTTATCCCATCCTTTAACACGGTATGTACCGGCAAGCAAACTGGGTGCACCTCCAAAAGATGATTGGCTATTGGGTGATGTTCGTTTTTCTTCTGCAGAGGTTTTAAACTTGTAGCTACTAAGCTGGTATACCTTTCCACTGATTATAAAGGCATTGTCTTTAATTAAACTTAAACGGGCTGGATTATAAAATACGGCACCCAGATCTTCAACACTACCTGTCACTGAATTACTCAAAAGCATCGAATTAGTACCATATTGTTCGGTCCAGTAATGGGCATCCTGAGCAAAAACCTGTGAAACAGATAAAACAAATAATAAGAACAGAGTTAATCTCATAAGAGAGGTTTGTTTTTAAAAATGCTTTACCAAATTATGTATTTCATTTGAAAAAAGCATGCTTAAGAAGAAATTCATGTCAAAGAGATATATGCCTTGCTACTCACAACTGAATGTTAATTTTTGCCAAATCACCACTTTTAACCAATAGAATCATCACCTTTTTATACTTTTGTCCTTCTAATTGTAACACATTCCATGTCAAAACAGGCACAAAACGTCAGAGAGCTTGAATTTGAGCACATCCCAAAATTGCTTTGGAAATATTTCCTGCCGGCTTTTGCAGGTGTCATTATCAACTCCTTATATAATATAGTCGACCGCATTTTTATTGGTCAGGGAGTTGGTGCAATGGCCCTGTCAGGATTAAGTGCCGTTTTTCCAATTATGGTAATTATGATGGCCTTTGGAATGCTCATAGGCATGGGGGCCGGTGTTCGGGTATCGTTAAACCTGGGAAAGAAAGATTTTGTGAGAGCTGAAAAGGTCTTGGGAAATGCTTTTGTCCTGATGGTGATAGTAGCTCTCTTTATTATGCTGGTAGGGTTCGCTATTAAAGACCCACTCTTGCATTTCTTTGGCGTTAACAATGAAACATTTGACTACGCCAATGAATATTTAAATATCATACTACTTGGTACGGTCTTTAATATTGTGGGATATTCCCTCAACAACCTGATACGTTCTGAGGGGAGTGCCAATGTGGCTATGATCTCTATGCTGATTAGTGCAGGTTTAAACCTTATTCTTGATCCCATATTTATTTTTGTTCTGGACATGGGTGTTGCAGGAGCTGCATATGCCACAATACTTTCCCAGTTTGTATTAATGTTGTGGGTGATCGCACACTTCAGAAGTAAACGATCGGTAATCAGACTGCGATTGCGCAACTTTAAACTGAAAAAGGATATAGTCTGGTACATTTTATCCATTGGATTCGCACCATTCTCAATGCAAATGGCATCAAGTCTTGTTTTTGGTACTTTTAACGTTCAGCTTGTCAAATATGGAGGAGATCTGGCTGTTGGTGCAATGGGTGTTGTAATGAGTGTTGCGATGCTGCTTGTAATGACGATAATTGCCATTAATATGGCTGCACAACCCATAATTGGGTTTAATTATGGAGCTAAAGACTATAGCCGTGTGAAACAAACGCTTGTTATTGGTCTTATATTTGCGACCATCATTTCCATTATCGGTTTTGGACTCAGTGAAATATTTCCACGAACAATTATTAAAGCGTTTAATACCGACAGTGCAGATCTGCTTGACATAGGCACAAGAGGTTTACGCTTGTTTTTACTAGCCTTGCCCCTTGTCGGTTTTCAAATTATTACTGGTAACTATTTTCAATCGACCGGAAAAGCTGGACTGTCTGCGTTAATATCGCTTCTAAGGCAGGTTATTGTTCTGGTGCCTATTTTGCTGATATTACCCAAACATATTGGGCTGGATGGCGTATGGCTGGCAGGACCCATTGCCGATACTGTTTCGGCAGTTATCACTTCTGTTTTTCTGGTACGTGAATTAAAACGACTTAATAAGGCAATTGTCTTTCAGCAAAAAGAAAAGAATAGTACCCCAGTCCTATCAAGCTAAGTTTTATAGTGCTTTCAAAGCCTTGAGTCAGCCGGCACATAAAGATCCATTTTCTTTATTCCCTTCGGCATTAGTTAAAATACATGGTGTGTTGGAAATAAAAAAAGCTGATAACACAGAGGCTATCAGCTTAATCAATTAGTATATAGTTTTGGTTCAGATGTTAAATTGTTAGTTCTTTAACTTTTCGATGTTCTTCTGAATTTTCTTAATAGCTGATTCAATTGATTTTTCAGGCTCAATAACGTTATAAGCTCCCCAAAAGTCAGCATCGCTAAATCCCATTTCTGTATCACTCATTACAATATTGGTTTTCATGCGGTCGGTACCTCTGAATGTCTTGGCGTCGGTTTTTTCCCAATCGGTTACTGCCATTTCAATGCCGGTATGGTAGTAGGTATTGAACAAGCGCTTCTTCCAGTTTACTTTAAATGTTATTTCACCGCGTGAATATCCATATATCCATTTGCCATCTTTTTCTCGATAGGTAACCAGGTATGAAGCTTTGGTTGGATAAACTTCGGCGCCGGCTGGCTTGCGCTTGATGAATAAATCACCAACAGCTTTCTTATCCTCTGTATTAACATTGTACGATGCACTAACAATAGCCATGGTTTCAGAATCGATATAAAGACTACCGTAGAACAATGGTTCAGGAACCCAGCTCTTTTGCTTGAAGTTTAAGATATACAGGATACGGTCATCCTGACGGGTAATATTACCAATTTCAAAATCGTACTGATCAAGCAGGTCATATCGCAATATCATATATGGGCTCTTCATGATATCAAGCATTAATGTTGAGTATGGACCTCCCTGCAATTTAAATAAAAGTGTATCAAGCTTGCTATAGTCAACGCTCTTACGGCCTTTTAATAGCTTAATAGCATCATTCTTTTGATTGTTATAGCCTTGCTTATACACTTCAACTACGGCCTCTGACAATGACGCATATGCACGTCTTTTACGTATTGTTTCACGATAAAAGGCTGTCATCATATTCTCATCCTGCACGTAATTGTTCTTACGTTGATTTAAGACTGCCTCTATAAGTAGGTCCGGATCCTTGGGAAACACTGTAATCGCATCTAAGGATACCGATAAGATCTCCAGTTTAATTTTATTCTTATCCTCTTTCAGCTTAGCTACTGGCACTGATTTTTTCTGATACCCGATGTAAGAGAAAGTAATATTCTTATTAAGCATGTCATTCGGTACTTTCAGTGCGAAATATCCCTCTGAGTTAGTTACCGTGGCAATGTTTGTACCTTCAATAGTAACATTGGCGAAAACCAATTCATCACCACTGTCGTCCGCTACCACTTTTCCTTTAAATTCTTTGTAAGTACCCTCTTCAAATACTCGTTTTTCTTTTTTCAAGGCGTCATTGGCCATAAGGGAGGATGAAATCATTCCAATTAGCAGAAGTAGGAAAAAGCGTGTTTTGATTTTAAATATGTTTCTGTTTGCTTTCATGATATTGTAGGTTTAACTGTTTATTAATCGCATTGTCAACATAAGGACAGGTCACATAAATGTTTTCCCTTATCCTTTTTTCATTTTTTTTTAAAATTTCTGTTTTCTTCTTTATTTTGCAGCACACAATTAATAATACAATAACAATTAAACCATGAAGAAAACATCTACTAAACTGCTGATGCTAGTTATGATGCTGGCAACGGTTTGCACTACATTTGCTCAAAAAGAGCGATCAGAAATTGATGACAAATACAAATGGAATTTCACTGACCTGTATGAAAGTGATGCAAGCTGGTCGGCTGCTAAGGACGTTCTTGTAGAGGATATGAAAAAAGTATCCGACTTTAAAGGCAAGTTAGGCTCATCGGCTGCTGTATTACTGGACTACATGCAATATTCTGAGCAGTTAATGAAAGATGGTTATCGTCTGTACATTTATGCTTCTTTAAAATCAGATGCTGACGTACGTGATTCGGAAAATATGGGTCGTGTTAAGGAGATCAGACAGGTGTTTATTGACTATGGTCAAAAAGCATCGTTTGTTACCCCTGAACTGGCTGCCATTCCTGAAGCAACCATGAAGCGATACATTAATGAAGAGCCTAAGCTTGAAATCTATAAAATGGGTCTGATGGATGTTTACCGCATGAAAATGCATACATTGTCAGAACTTGAAGAAGCTGTGATGGCCAAAACAGGTATGATTACCGGAACTGCCAACTCGGCTTTCAGCGTATTCAGCAATGCTGAAATGCCACGTGTTAAAGCCGCAATTAACGGTGAAGAAAAAGAGCTGACTTCAGCAAACTTCAGCTTAGCACGTTCATCGGCCGATCGTGAGTTACGCCAGGAAGTAACCAAACTATATTGGGATAACTACCTGAAATATGAAGGTACTTTTGGTGAAATGCTTAACGGACAAGTAAAGGTAAATGTATTTCGTGCCAAGGCTCGTAACTATAATTCAGCCCTTGAAGCTGCTGTGAAACCAAACAATATTCCTGTTGAAGTATATAAATCATTGGTTGAGAATGTTAATAACAACCTTGGAACATTCCACCGTTACCTGGAGCTTAAAAAACGCATGTTAGGTGTTGATGAGCTAATGTATTCTGATATGTATGCTCCGACTGTTAAAGGCGTTGAGTTGAAATATACATATGAAGAAGCTCAGGAGTTGATCTTAAAATCGCTTAAGCCTCTTGGTAAAGAATATATCGAGGTAGTTGAACACGCTTTTAACAACCGCTGGATTGATGTATATCCTAATGCTGGTAAAAGAAGTGGTGCCTACTCAAACGGTGCTGCATATGATGTTCACCCTTATATTTTAATGAACTACACCGACCAGTATAACGAAGTAAGCACACTGACACATGAGTTGGGCCACACTATGCACAGCTATTACTCAAATAAAACACAGCCTTTTGCTACGGCCGATTATGCAACATTTGTAGCTGAAGTAGCATCGACCTTTAATGAGGTTTTGCTGAATGATATGATGCAGAAAAAACTTAAAGACGATGATTTACGTCTTTCATTATTAATGAGCATGCTTGATGGTTTTAAAGGTACCTTGTTCCGTCAAACTCAATTTGCCGAATTTGAACTGGCCATTCACGAAGCCGCTGAAAAAGGTACACCTTTAACCGGAACAGTGTTAACCCAGATGTATGGTGATATTACACGTAAGTATTATGGTCATGACAAGGGAATTTGCACTGTTGAGGACAACATTGCTATTGAATGGGCTGCTATTCCTCATTTCTACATGAACTTTTATGTGTACCAATACAGTACTTCTTTTGTTGCCTCGCAGGCTCTGGCTGCCAAAGTACTTGAAGGTGATAAAGAAGCCACTAAGCGTTATATTGAGTTTATCTCAGCAGGTGGTTCAGATTACCCTATTGAGCTACTAAAAAATGCCGGTGTTGATATGACATCGTCAGAGCCATTTGATAAGACCATTGAAGCTATGAATGGCATTATGGATGAAATAGAAGCAATTCTTGACAACAAGAAATAAGCAACAAATAACTAACAAAAAATGGCTGTTCAATTGAGCAGCCATTTTTTGTTAGTACTTAAAAGAAAAAGTCGATACCCATTTGAAGACCCGAATAGTTCAATTCTAAATCGTACTTGTCATCTTTTGAATTGGCATAATCATATGCCATATAAGGCTGCATCTTAACTTTTCCCACCTGCAGATTAACTCCTCCTTGTATTTTCATACCAATGTTGCTGGCTGTAGATTCGAAATCGGCATCATCAAATTTAAAATTCATAAAGTTGTAACTTACTCCCGGAGAAAAAAAGAATGAATGTTTACCCGATCCGAATGGGAATAGTACCTTAGGTGACAGCCCTGGCGCAAACCTGTTAAATGAATAGTAAAACGTTTCATCACTACTTTCATCCGTCATAAACTTGGGAGCCCAGGCATATTCCATATATGTTGTAATAAAGAAGCGTTCAGAAACATTATAGTTTAGATTCACTTTTCCTACAATATTTAATATCAGTTCGCTGAATCCATATTCCATATCTTCAGATGGAAATGCATTATCCACTAGATCATTTATTTCTTTAGGATTGAAGAAACCATATGCAACGCCAATACCAAAATTGACCTTTTTAGTCTCTTCCTGTTTTACATCTATAACTATATCCTCCTGAGCAAACATCCTCATTGAGATAATTAGCAAAACAGATAACAACAACAATTTCGTTTTCATGAAAGTTAAATATTAAGTTGAGATTATAGACTAATGAGCTTCTCTTCAGGTATAAACATATCAATATTTAAAACTTTGACGTAGTTATCTTTATATTGCCACTCATTTTCATACCGATTCATCATATTCTGAACAAATCCCCTTTTTTGTAACTTCTTGGTCGTTTTATCAATTAAAGATTGAGGCGTAACAATTGGTTCTTTTGAATTAACCAAGTCTATAGCTCTCTTAAGTTCTTTTTCCTGCAGAGGATCTTCTACATTTTGAGGTTCCAGGCCAACCTGTGCTTTCCATGCACCCATTTTTATATTGACCAAAACAATGTATGTTTTACCGGCTTCAAGGTTCGCTTTAACAAATTGTTTATTTTCACTCGATGCCCAAAAAAGGTGTTCTCCAGCCTTTACCTCATAACGCATATAGTTCTTATTTTTAAAAATCCCAACAAACTCTTCGTTATGAAAAAATTCAAAGGAAGCAGCTCCACCGAAGGAACTAACCCGGGTAAAATAAACAACTGCATTCCCTTCTGCCGGTGGAGTAAATCCTTTTGCCATTGCAGGTACAATAACGAAGACACTCATTAACAGTAAAAAGACTTTCTTTACCTTATTGTCCCACTTGAAGTGTTTATCATTGACCAATAGTAACTTAATGAACTTTGAAATGAAGTTTAGTTTAACCATAGTGATTATTTTTTGATTTATTACACTCCTTTAATTAACGTAAAATATTTGAATTATCTAATAGATTTTGTAATGGCCTCAAGAATTTTTCAATGAAAAACGATGTGTTGTTATAAACTATAAATATCAGCATACCACCACCTTGAGCAACGCTGGAAATAAAAAATCACTTTTTTTTCTTAAATGAAGCAACCCTTAATACAAAAATGTATCTAACAACCGAACAGCATCGGGAAAAACCGATAATAACTTATACAAGATATTAGCCGTACAATGGTTTTTTAAAACCATTTGGTACCTGATGGTAGTTTATAATTTAATTGAAAACAATAATTGAATAGTGATTAGGATGAGAAAGATTTTATTATTTGCAATGCTGTTGCCCCTATTGGCAGGATGTTTAAATGATGATGATTATGTAGATTACGCGGCGCTTGATGAAGAACTTATCAGCGAATACCTGGCTGCCAATAATATTGAGGCTGAAAGACATTCGTCTGGTTTATATTATAAAGTAATTAATCCGGGCATTGGCGACCCGATTGGTGATGAAGATAACACTGACACAAAGGTTACTTTTTCGTTCAACAGCAAAACCATCAACGGCAAAGATTTTTATGAGAATGATAAAAACCACACAGCCTATCTGAGTACCTTACCTTACGGTTTTCAAATTGGTTTGTCACAAATAAATAAGCAGGGTGAAATAATATTGTATACTCCCTCGCAACTATGTCGCGATGCCTATGGTTACATTTATGGCGAAGAAAATACTGTGATGATTTACCACATCAACACACTTAGAGATCAATCGGAAATTGACGAGGATATTCTCGCTGATTATCTTGCTGAAAACCAAATTGAGGCTGTAAGAGACGAGAGTGGATTATATTATGAAATCATTGTAGATGGTGAAGGTGAAAATGTTCCTGATGAAGCCTTAATTGATGTCAGTTACAAAGGTACTTTCCTTGATGGCGAAGTGTTTGATGAGAGAACATTAAGTGGAGCGTCTTTATCTAATTTAATTGAAGCGTGGAAAGTTGGTGTTCCTTTGCTTAAAAAAGGAAGTAAAGCAAAATTCTACTGTCCTTCTCAAATGTGTTACGGAAGCTCCGATCGCTACGATGGTAATGGTAAAGTAACCGTACCAGGAAATAGTATTCTGATATTTGAAATAGAGGTGGTTAATTTCCGATAAGACCAATTCAATAAAAGCTTACAAGCCCTGGTTCGTCACTGAACCGGGGCTTTTTAGATATGACAAAAGGAAAACTACCTACCCAAATCATGAAACTTTTTGTAATTTGCATGCAAATAGAAAAATTATGAGTGAGTCTTTCTTTGAAAAAGAAGAAAATGTAAAGCAATATTTTGAAATGACTGCCGATTATGATGGTCGCTGGTTTTTCGAACAGTTTAAAAAGCACGTTCCTGTAAATTATAAATGCCTTGAGTTAGGCATGGGACCTGGCAAAGATTTGGATAATATCCGCCTTGAGTACGATGTGGTTGGTTCTGATTATTCGTTTGTATTTGCCGAGTTATACAAACGAAGTCATCCTGAAATAAAAATAAAGGTACTTGACGCCGTTACCATTAAAATCAAACAGATCTTTGACTGCATATACACCAACAAGGTACTGCACCATTTGACATTCGATGATGTTAAGAAGTCAATAAGTCGACAAGCAGAGATCCTTAACACTAAGGGTCTTGTATTACACACCTTCTGGAAGGGAACGGGACAAGAAAACTACGAAGGCATGTTGTTTCATTATTATGAAACAGAAGAGGTAATACAGATGTTTGAACAAGAGTTTAAGGTTCTTCATATCAGCACATACAAAGAATTCAAGGAAGACGACTCGATTATTGTTGTTGCACAAAAGAAATAATGTCGATGACGATGCAATCCCAATAATTATCAGGAGCACCTTTAGTTTTTTCACTCCTTTAAACTCTTTGTATATGCATCAGCCTTATTCCAATGCATATTAATATTGTAATAGTATAACTTAATGGCCATTGACAAGCAAGAAATAGAGCAATTAATTAACAAGCAGATATGCAGTGTTGAACGTAAGATAAAGTCTCTGAAAGAACTAACACAAGCCATTGCTCCTGACGATGCCATAGGCCGTGTTAGCCGTATGGATGCTATCAATAACAAAAGCGTTAATGAAGCAGCCCTGCGACAGTCAGAAGCCAAGCTCACTAAACTACATGAGGCCCTTCAGCACCTTAATGATGATGATTTTGGCATTTGCATACAATGTCATGGCCCCATACAGCCTGGCCGTATTGTACTCATGCCCGAAAGTCGAAAGTGCATGAAGTGTGCCAGGTAAAAGTCCTGGCGTAATAAGCACCACTATTATCTATTGAACAGCTTAATGTTTTTGCACCATGGTTGAGAGTCCTTGCAAACCATTGGGCTAAACAGATGCAGGGATCATAACAGTTACATCATCACTCCTCAATAAATAAATGGAATTGAGAACCTTTCGCTTATAAAAACTATACGATAAAAGCTGCAGCTGTGATCATTCCATCTGCCCATCATAAGCGCATGCTTATTACTGAAGATATAACTGAACAAAAAGCCCCGGGCAACTTCATGTCTTCCCGGGGCACAACTGTAATTTTCTTATATATCGGCCTGTTGTCGACCATCAGTATGCATTAGTTACAATACTTTTCCATCACTATTCAGGCACCTCTCCTTCCTCATCTTTCTCGGGCAATGCTGCCGGAGCCGACTTCTTATTAAACCTGGAAAGGAACTTCTTCTTTTTACTTTCAGGTGCCATAATAAAGGTATAACCCCTCTCTCCTAATCCAACCTTTTGTTTACGCTCTTCTGGCTTCAGTTCCTGCACTATACTGTTATAGGCAGAATTGGATGACAAGGTTTGCATCATACTGTTTTTATAGGTAAAATACACCCAGTTATCGGCATCAAACTCAAGGTACATTTCAAGAGAATTACCACTTCGCTTACGTGTGATCTCTGCCAGTACTTTGGCTTCACGATTTACCACCATTTGTTTGATGTAAGCCAAATCAGCCTTTCCTTCAGCAACAAAAGCTCGTTTTTTGGTATCCCATTTAAAGTCAATGTTACTGAACAGCAGCATTTGCTGAAGATCGGCAGGAAGAACGGTACTCTCGCCTGTTTTGCCCCTTTCATTTTCAGCTTTTTCAGCTTTGTTCCTGCCTGTCCATTCGGACAGACGGCTGTTAAATGTTTTCTTACTCAACGACGAAGACTTGGCTGATGAGGCGATAATAGTGCTGTATAAAACATCCTGGGCATCGGCATTAAAAAAGAAATCGATACCCAACATTGACGAAAGGCTGATCTCATTCTTATCGCGGTCATGAAGTATGGTACCAGTCGATTTCATCTTCACCTGATCCATATCAATACCCAAATCGATAATACCATGTCCCTGAATATTGCAGGCGGCTTCAGAAAAACGCATTAAGGTTCCGGTTGTATCGGCATTGGCCAGTTTAGCTTCTGATGCAATATCAAAGGCTTTCTCCTTATCGTTATAAACCAGGTAGCCCGAGGCATTAATCATCGGAATATCGCTGTAATCTTTACGGTCTTCAACAAAAGATGAATAAACGTGTGTGCTATCCTTGGTAATAAAGAAATCCTTATAAATATTATCGTAATCGAAGTTTTGCAACTCTTCACCGATTGGTATTCGCACGTTGGCAGGATCAATTGGTGAATCGAAACGAATATATGTTTGTGGTCCGCGCGAACAACGGTGTAGCATCTGAACACCTCCGTCAAATGACAGCAGTTGCTCTGTAGCCCTCAATGTTGCATTGCCCTGGTAGGCAAAATGAGAATCGAATGTAAACAGATCGCCCGGCACTATCTTACTTTCGGCAATGGTCATTTCTTCTTTGCCATATTCTATGTTGTGCATGTCAAGCGTTAACATTTTACCATCTCCATTAAAGTAATCGTATTTACCATTGGCTTTATACTCATACTTACCGGTAATAAACACACGTGCGTTGTACATGGTGTGTCTCACCAATGAATCTTTATCCAATACAATACGAACACTGTCCAGCGGGTCAAGTGCCGCATCCTCACGAATGGTTACCAGGCCGTTATTCAGAATCATATTGGCATCACCCACCTCGATGTTCTTCACCTCTTCGGCATAAATGGTTTTGGTTTCAACGTCGTACATAGCCATTGGCACGTAAAAGGCCAGTGAATCCTGACGGCGGTGTGTTGATACAAACCTGTTACCCTTTGATCCGCGTGCTCCCATGTAGATATCATTCTTATCCATATCCCACGAGAACTCACTTATGTAGGATACATAGCGGTTTTCAGTAAAGTCAACTCGGCTACCACCTGAACGTGAGCGGAATGTTCCCTGGCGTGTTTCAAAATTAATATCCGATATCAGGTTGGTTGTTGCAAAACTTACTCCTTCAACCTCCGCTCCTGACAGGTTAAAGTCCGATGAATCGGCCAAAATGGTATGATCAGTGAAATCAATATCTTTTGATTTAACATTAGCCCTTGCCATATAGAAAGTACCAGCACCTGTCATGCCATAAGGTGTAATTTTAATATTGCCCTGCAACTGCGCCTCCTCGTTAAACATGGTGAAGTTCTCTTCCTGAGTTTTAGCATGAAGTTCATCTTCATGCGGCATGTACTCTAAGTAGATGTATTTTGATGTAACATCAGGAAATGGCGGACTGTCTGTTTGTTTACTAACCGTAAAATCGTATACCTGCCCCTTAACCATGTCTGGTAAAAATGTAAAATCCTCTGAGAACGAAGTCGATGTCAAGTAGTTAAGCTCTCCATTTCCTTTCAATCCTTTATTACTTAGATCAATGGTATTGGTAAAGGTTGCTTTTCCTCCGTATATAGGATAGCCTGTTTCGGGCGTTTGACGTTTGAAACCTAAGGAGTAATCCGGTCGAATGGTTAAGTTCTCCCTGAAGGTTGGGAAAATATTCGATTCAAACTCACCACTAAAGTTAAAGTTCTGACGAGTTAGGGTATTGATACTATCCATTTCAAACGGGTCAAGCGTAAAGAACATTTCATCTTTGTGGTACGCACCGCCTTGAATGTTTTTATTATCGAAATAGACATAAGACTCGATCTGACTGTTAATGACCGGAAATTGAGGGTTTGACTTAGCTCCTGATTTATTGTCGGGTTCGTCAATTTGTAAATACCCCGAAAGCTGCGAAATGGTATTTCCTACATCTTTTAAGAGTGGCATACCAAAGTAGTCTTTCTGGCCCGACTGCACTTTCATCTTTAAGGAATCGATATTACTCATATCGATCCTGAAATCATCGTATAAAAACTTAAATCCATTACCTGATAAGGTTAACATACCGGCATTAATGGTTCCGTTAAAAACGAAGTTTCTGTTCTCCTTCAGAATAATTTGCTGATTACGTGGAAAGAAAACCACATTTTGGTGATCACAAATTGAAATGGTCTCCACCCCGTTCAGGTCAAGGTCGAAATTTAGCAGGTCAATCTTGGCATTAGCTATCTCACTTCCGGTCAATGATGTAAAGCGTATCACATCAAAATCCTTATTACCAAGTCTGAAATCAAGGTAGTCGCGTAGTCGCTGCCTGATGGTTATCTCATCGGTATTGACGTTATAACCGATAAAACCATGAAATGACAGGTCAATTATTTGCTGACGGACCGGGCTAAGGGGTAAGCCCATAAACTTGGCATACTCTTCGGCTGTAAAGGGCTGACCATGGTAGTACTTATCACAATTGCGCAATCCCTGTAGCGGGTGAATGGCATCCATTCCCTGCAGTCGGTTATAAAACTCTTCCCGAAAGTAGCTGAGCGATTCAAAGAAAGCCTGGTTCTGAGCTGCGCCTGTCAGCATGCGTAAATCAATAAACTGTGAACCAATTTTCCACCTGATCAGCTCAACGTCCATACTAATGTTATGGAAGGTGTTAAAATACGGGCTAAGTGCCAAACCTTCACCGTTTCGTATCAGGTGCACTTCCTCAAGATCGGCCATGTATTTAAAGATCAGTCCCGGGTGATAGATGAACCCACGATCCATCACAATGGACACTTCGGTATCATTACTCAGTATCTGATCTTTACGAAGGGCGAAATACAGTGATTTAGCAGTTATGAATGTTGTATCATTACGCGATATGGTTATTGAAGCAGGATTTTCATGGGTACCGGCTCCTAAAAACTTAGCACCATTTTGAGCAAAACCTCCTTCATAATCGATATTAGGGTGGATCTTATCAATTTTAAAACGCTGTTCGCTGGTTACGAATTTTGGATAAATGGTTGATTCAGGTGATGTGATCTGCATCACCTTATGCTCCAACGTTCCATGCAGCGGATAGTCAAAATAATGACGGTTATAGAATTCTACAGAATCTACTTCAAGCCTTGGTTTATCAGCCTTTATCTCATAATCCTTAAAAGTGGCATACACCATTGACGCCTCAAAGCCCGAACGCTCCCAGGTCACTTTCCCGTTTTTGCCAACCCATTTTTTTTCTAAAGGATACAACACCCCCGATGTATTTTCAATAACGATACTGTCTCTCTTTGACACACAAACCAGGTTGGTGTTTCCCACTATAAGCGCCAATCGTTTTTTATCCTTATCGTACTCGTAATGGTAGTCGCCCGAACGAGCATACCAGGCCAGTGCAGGAGTTGAATAAACAGCATCAGTCTCTACCATTCTTTGGCTCAATGCCACGAAGGCCTTCAGGTGACGAAGTGCATAACGTGGTTTGACAAGTAAATCATTTACTGCAGCATGCCAGCTGTCAAAACTGTTTTGGGGGTGCCCTGTCTCCTGAAAAGACATGATCGTTGTAATGTAGGTGTGGTAATCGGGGTAAGGGCGGGCTTTCTTTTTTGCCATTTTGTTGCAGGTAGCCATCATCAGCTCCTGCAACTCTGCATCAGCACCTGTCCAGAACAATTCAAAGGATTCAAGAAACGCTTTAGCCGCCTTTTTATCCGTTGCTCCTTTAAAAACTTCCTCCATCTCTTCAACAAACATGGCCGCCTGCCCGCTAAACTTGCCCTGCGCGTCTGTCAGTTGTATTCCAATCGTAATAAAAATTAATACGGCTAGTAGTCGTTTAATCATATAATAAAGGTTCTGCTCTGTTGTGTGTGCCCAATTAGTTTACCTGGCTTTTATATACGCAAGTGCCGTCCAATTGTTATCTGTTTTTTGACTTTTTAATTCTAAATTATGCTTGCGGGCTATATTATCAATTGAATCAACATCTTCACTGTAAAAACCGCTAAACAGAATATGCCCCCCCGGTTTCAGGACTGCTGCATACTTATCCATATCGTTCAATAGGATATTGCGATTGATATTGGCCAATATTAGATCGTACTGCTGCTCATTTAAGAGGTCGGCTCCACCCAACAGCACATCCATATTAGCAATATTGTTGAGTTTAATATTCTCTAAAGCATTATTGTAGGCCCACTCATCAATGTCAATACCCGTGACCTTAGCAGCTCCTTTCTTAGAACATAACATCCCCAAAATAGCCGTTCCACAACCCATATCAAGAACATTCAGATCTTTTACATCCGACTCAAGGATATACTGCACTATCAGACCGGTGGTTTCATGATGTCCGGTTCCGAAACTCATGCGTGGATCAATAATGATTTCATGCTCGGCATTGTGTTCTATTTTATGAAATGAACTGCGAATCACACACTTATTAGCAATAACAATAGGCTGAAAAAAGTTCTTCTCCCACTCATCGTTCCAGTTCTGGTCAGCAATGACTTCTGATTGAAACGATAATTCTATTCCTTCAAGCGGGCACACAATGGCAGATACACTCTCCGAATCATACTGATTACTTGGAATATAGGCATTAAAACCCTTATCATTCTCTTCAAAACTTTCAAAACCCATCTCGCCCATCTGTGCCATTAATAATTCATTGGCTATCTGGTTTACAGGCATAACAGTTACCTGTACTTTTGTATATTCCATCTTTCTTTTTTTTTCACAAAAGTATTTAAAAAAGGGATTAACGTGAGTCAGGAATAACATTTCATTATTCCGATTATGTCAAAAGACTGATATCCAGGGTTTATATTGGAGGACATAACTACCACTGTTATTCATGTAAGTTCAGACGGTTCCTTCATTCATTAGTATAGGTGCTGCCAATGCAGTGGTTCAACAACCATCTTTTGAAACTGATGCCTCAAAGCGGCTCTTTATGCATTTACTAGTATTTTTTGCCCCCTGTTAGTTATTGCCTTTCTTAACGGAAACTAATTCAATTAGTCTGATTGATTAAGGTTTTTCGAATTTGGTCAATTCACTGTATCCTACCATCTTTCCCTTCCGGTGAGTTTCTGACCTTACAACACCAACCCCCTCGGCATACCATTCAACAGAATTGATCGTCATATTGACAAAAGCCTTTGTCACAATGTCCTGCGATATCTTTATACAGTCAAATGTGCCTGCCTCCGTAGTTACTTTCTCTTCGGCTAATACTTTCCTGTTTTCAATGCTTACAGTCATATTCATTGGCATAGGACCACCGGTAATTTCCATTCGTATGTACCCGTCTTTCAGCTTATCACCTACTTCATATGATGAGGGTATATTAATTTCATCCATCAAAAGCTTAACTTCCATGCCTTCATATGCCTCCATCTGTTTTTGATCGAGGTAGCCACTCATATCAATATAAAAAGTACCATCAACACACTTAAAACTTATATCTGTTTCAACTATTTCGTCTTTCGACTTAGGATCTTCATAAACCTGGTGAACTGAAAATGTGGTGTTGTTACCCTTATGCTCAACTGCTGTAACTGTTTGGGTGACGACTCCCACAGTCTTTCCTTTCTTATCGTAATTCCTTATTTCAGTGACCGTCCCTTCTTCATACGGTATATAAGCCTTGCAGTCCTGGCCATTAGCTGTTAAAAATGGTAAAGCAATAATAATGCTGCACACTAATTTTTTCATTGTAGGTTGGATTAAATTTGATAAATAGGCAATCTAAGTTATGAAGTATTTTTCAGGAGGTAAAGCCCTTAAATCAAAAGTAAATTGACTTCTACTAAAGGCATTAATTTGATTTCGTTTATATTTCACAGCTTTGATTAAGCTAATAAGTTGAATGACAACTTATAATTTATGAAGGAATAGTACACTATTGCAATTAAGTTTAAGGAAATTAACCGGATTTTCACATAAAGCGATGAGCAATACCGCTCACAAACAGACATTTATAAGCGGACTGAGGTAGAAATATAATATCGAATTCAGGTTATTAGCAAATTAAAATTCTTTAAGTATCTTTAGCATGCAACTGTACGCTAACACTAATGACATCAAACCAGACTCGAAGAATACTTCTCCTGTTAATCGTTGCATTACTGCAACTTAGCAGCACACTTAAAGCCGACGAACTAAAAGAGATCGTTGTCCTGAATTCGTATCATCCAGGCTTTAAATGGACGTCTGACATTAACAGTGCCATTGCAGCGCATTTCAGATACAATCAATCAACCCGCCTTTTCTCAGAGTTTATGGATAGTAAACGGTTTAATTCTGAACCGTATTTTCAAACCTTATTTGAGCAATACAAATTAAAATACGAAGACCATAAAATCGATGGCATCATTTGCTCTGACAACAGGGCTTTTGATTTTTTTATTGAACACGGAAAAGATATCTGGGGAGATATTCCGGCTGTTTTTTGCGGAGTTAATAACATTGATAAGCAACTCGATCTTGTTGATCCGGAGAAACATGCCATTGTTTATGAGCTTATTGATGTTAAAGGAACCATTGATCTGATTGAAGATTTACAACCTGAAATTGAAGAGATCGTCGTCATTTCAGATGAGACCTTATCGGGCAACATTTTTCTTAACCAATTTATCGATGCCTTTGAAACTGAAAAACGCTCCTACTCCTATCGTATTATTAACAATACGAATCCCGGAGAACTAAAACGAACACTGGAGCAGATTCCTTCAAATAACAGGGCCATCTATTTATTGAGTCTGTATACTGAGCGCAATGGCATTCCGAATGAGATGCTGCTTGAAAGCCATTACTTTTTTGAGCATGTTAATATTCCCATATACAGCAACTGGGATTTCCTGATGCCGAATCTGATCGTAGGGGGGCGAATTTTAAAAGCTGAAGACCAGGGAAAAATTTCAGCACAACTCATGGAAAAATTGTTATTTGAAAAAGACAATCACCTGCACAATCATCCTGATAACTATACAATTATCGATCACAACGTACTTGAAAAGTTCGAATTAGAGACGAATGGCCACGAAATGGACATACTCTTTGTCAATGAGCAACTCAATTACATCAAGGCCCATAAGAAAGAGTTAACCATCATCCTGTCGATACTAATTGTATTTATCTTTATAATCTTATTGCTGGTTAGTGATATCATCAAGCGTAAAAGCGTTGAGATCAGCTTTATTGAAAGTGAGAAACGTCTTGAACTGGCCATACAGGGGGCTAATGAGGGTCTGTGGGACATCAACCTGGAGAAAAAAAGCATTTTCTTAAATGAGCAGTTCGCTAAACTGTTGGGATATCAAACTCCCAGCGAAGTTCAGTTAACTGTTGATACCTGGGAATCGTTTATCTACTCTCAGGACATTGAACAAGTGAAAGAGGCTTACAACCTGCATAAAGCAGGAAGAGCTGAGGCCTTTCAGTGTGAAGCCAGAATCATCACCAAAAGCAAATCCCTCACCTGGGTGTCCATCCATGGTAAAATTACCGAGCGAATTGATAATATGCCCTACAGGGTAACAGGGATTGTTATTGACATCAATAATCAAAAAGCCTTTGAAAGCGAACTGCAAAAGGCGAAGGAAAAAGCAGAAGAAAGTGACCGTTTAAAGTCGTCGTTTCTGGCCAACATGTCGCATGAGATCCGTACCCCCATGAATGCCATACTTGGCTTCACCGACCTGCTGTTATATGGTCAGCTTACCCCCAGTGAGCAGCATGAATACATGAATTTAATAAAGCGCAGTGGCGAAAACCTCTTAACACTCATTAATGACATTATTGACATTAGTAAAATAGAATCAGACGAACTTAAAATAACCGAAGATGTAATTAATATCAACCAGCTCGTTAGAGAAGTTTATTCAGTGGGTTTAAGTCTGTGTGCGACCCTGAATAAAGAAGTTGAGGTGCAACTGAACGGAGGATCAGATAAAGAGTTATTGATCTATACCGATCCACTTCGGGTCTATCAGATTTTACTAAACCTGGTTAGTAATGCCATTAAGTTCACCGATAAAGGACTGGTCGAAATAAACTATTCAATCAGCAATGAAGAGCTGTCACTATCGGTAAAAGATACCGGTCCCGGCATTTCTGAAGAGCATCAAAAGGTTATTTTTGAACGTTTCAGACAAATAGATGAGTCAACCATTAAAAAACATGGAGGAACCGGTTTAGGACTGTCTATTACAAAAAGTCTTGTTGAGTTGATGAACGGCAGTATTACCATTCATTCACAACCCAATAAAGGAGCGATGTTCTGTGTTAAGCTGCCAATAAAAATTCATCAACATACCACCTTCTCATGATCATTCTGGTTTAACAAAAGAGCATTTTTTATCTTTGCTCCAAACAACATTCTATATGGAATTATTCTTCGATCCGGCATTTGACGGACAAGGCATTTTAAACGAATCAGAAAGCAAACACTGCATCAATGTATTACGCCATAAAGCCGGTGATACAATCACAGTGGCCGATGGCAAAGGCCATTATTATAATTGTGAAATAATCAATGCCCATCCTAAAAAGTGTGAGTTGGCTTTAATTGAGAAGCAAACATTTCCAAAGTCAGCATTTGGTATTCATATGGCTGTGGCCCCTACTAAAAGCATTGACCGCTTTGAGTGGATGGTCGAAAAAGCAATGGAATTGGGCATAAGTGAAATAACTCCTTTACTGTGCCATCACTCTGAACGAAAAAAAGTAAGAACAGACCGGATTGAACGAGTGGTGGTTGCCGCCATGAAGCAATCTCTCAAGGCTTATTTGCCTGTAATAAATGAACTGACTCCTTTTGATGAGTTCATAAATAAAAACCACACAAACGGCTTTATAGCTCATTGTTACGACTCAGATAAAACACCATTAAAACAGATCTATGCAACGGGTACAGACTGCACACTATGCATTGGTCCCGAAGGTGATTTTTCAATTGATGAAGTGGAGATGGCTTCTAAGGCGGGTTTTAAACCAGTATCATTAGGAAACAGTCGCTTGCGAACAGAAACAGCGGGAGTTGTTGCTTGTCACACAATTCATTTGCTAAATGACTAAAGAGCATTTATATGTCATTTTAATATTTGTTTTTGGCATGCTGGTGGCAATGGCGGTAATTGTCAATGCATACCTCAAATTCATACGTACCAATACCATTAATCTCAAGGTGGCTCAGAAGTCTGCCAGGTGGAAGAAAATAAAAGAAATTCTCCAGGAGCAGTTTTCGTATTACAACCAGCTACCTGACGAGCTTAAAACTGATTTTATCTTACGAACCTATCAGTTCATGCAACGTCGCAATTGGATCTCATCAAGTAAACCAATTGTGAGCCTTTACCAAAAGACCTTAATTTCGGCCTGTGCAGCACAACTCACATTCGGGTTGAAGCAAATAAGCTTCGGGCGTTTTAAAACTATATTGATACACGATGATGCTTATTACAACAGGTTCACCCGTAAATACCATCGCGGCGAAGTAAATCAGGCAGGACTGATTGTATTGTCGTGGAAACATTTTGAGCAAGGCTATGCCGATACAAAAGACAAAATAAACCTGGGCCTGCACGAAATGGCGCATGCGCTTGATCTGGCCCTGCATTTATCAGAAGGAAGAAGGTACAATATACACCGCCTGATGGATAAATTCAGACAATCGGCTTTTGATAAAATGATGACTTTACGCCAAAATCCCAATGGCTTCTTAAGAGAATACGGAAGCTCCAACACCCGGGAATTCTTTTCAGTAGCAGTAGAGCATTTTTTTGAAGCACCGGAGGATTTCAGGGAACAGATGCCAGAACTGTATTACGAACTTTGCCAGCTACTTAATCAGGACCCATGTAACAAAATATTCAGGGGCTTTCAATCAATCCATAGTCATCAGTTTAGCAATAATCTAAGCAAGAAACAGTTGCAGTTGTACAAGCCCAGGATAAACCTGAAACCCAATGTAAATATTATTATACCCTTTGCTTCCTATACTTTACTTGTTGGCCTGGTTGTACCAATTATAAACCTGTCGGTTAACAGCTGGGATATGATCATCTATGCTTCCCTTTCAACCCTATATCTGGCAGGAATAATCATGATATTTATGAGAAAAGGGAAAGAAGTCAGAATATTGAACAGCCATCTGCTCAGTAAAACCTTAATATTTAATAACGATTATTTTACAGTACACCTGAAGAACATTGTCAATATTAATTTTACCTATATGCTCACTTATTACAGTACTGAAATATCTTACTTTGAAGGTGATGAAATTATGTCGAAACAGCTATCACTATATTACTCACCGGCGAGCATAAAAAAGCTGGAGCGATTATTACTCCAGCAAAGCGTTAAAATTAAGCACAACAACAAGTGGCTTAAAAAAGAAGATTACAAATGATTACAAGTACTCATTTAAGTAATGACTCTCCATATATTCTTTAAATTCCTTGGTCATATTTCGCGATAAATCACCTAACATACATGTACCTATAATGCAGGCTCGTTTATCGCCAGGACATGATTGGATAGCTACTTTGCCTTCAATAGCTTCATATATCATTAATAATGATATTTCAGCCGGTTCCTGCTTCAAAACAAATCCACCACTTGGTCCGCGGTTCGATGCCACAAAATCCTCTTTTGCCAATCGTTGCATAACTTTGGCAACATGGTGTTTTGAACTATCAATAGCTTCTGATATTTGATTAACATTAAGCTTTGTTTCGCTTCGTGCAATTAATACCATTGAATGCAAAGCGATAGATGCTGCCTCTGAAAGTGTAACAATTTTTGACATATCTTGATAAAAAGGAAATTAAATACTCAAATAATTATTTCCGCAAAAATAGATAAAAAAACCCGTAACGCACTTAGTTACGGGCTATAATATTTAAAGGTTACTTATTCCTTCTCGTATTTTAATGTTTTAGTGGTGATATCACATACTTCAGAAGGACCGAAATACTGGATAGGACCAGGATAAACATAACTCGGGTTGATGGCCCACTCCTCACGACTCTCCACTAACTTCTGGAATGGAGCTCCGTTAAGCTGAACCAAAGCCTTTTGAATTACAGGCTTCATTTCACCATGACGTTTTTCCATGTTCATCATCATAGTAACAGGAACACCACCGGCAATCCATTCAGTTGAAGGAGCTGTCAGGTTGCGTACTGAAGCCATATAACCTGTTTTACCTTCACCAATTAACATGGCAGCTGTGTTACCTAATGAATAACAGTAATCAGCGTCAAAGTTAGATGGAGCGGCACAACGGCCTTCATAACCAAAGAAGTGTGGCTGACCTTTGAATTTACCGCTAAATTCGCCGGCTTTCTTCATCTTCTTTAGTTTAGCTTTAACCATGTCAATTAACATCTTCTCAGTTTCAATCAATGAAACCTGAACGTTACCATGCGGATCACGATCTAACATCAACTGGTTGGCAATTGCGTTTGGCAAAGAAGTAAATACATTACGTGACTCTTCTGAGATTCGCTCTGCTACGAAATCACGCTTCTCTTTATTTCCTTCCAAAGCATTAACTTCTTCTTCGTTATGAGCCAGGAAATCATTCAACTCAGCAATTAATTTCTTCATTGCAGGAATAAACTCAACAAGCCCTTCAGGAATTAATACTGTACCGAAGTTATCACCGTTTTCAGCACGCTTGGCAACAATATTAGCGATGTAACTCACAACATCATCTAAAGTTTGCTGCTTCGCTTCTACTTCCTCAGAAACAATAGTTACGTTTGGCTGTGTTTGTAATGCACACTCTAAAGCGATGTGAGAAGCCGATCGGCCCATCAACTTAATAAAGTGCCAGTATTTTTTAGCTGAATTGGCATCACGCTGAATGTTACCAATTAACTCACTGTATACTTTACATGCGGTATCAAAACCAAACGATGTTTCGATCATTTCGTTTTTAAGGTCACCATCAATGGTTTTTGGCACACCAATTACCTGTACACCCGCATCAATTTTCTTGTAGTACTCTGCTAAAACACAAGCATTTGTATTTGAATCATCACCACCGATAATTACTAAAGCATCGATACCCAATTCCTTACAGTTAACCAAAGCCTGCTCAAACTGAGCTTCTTCTTCTAACTTGGTACGTCCCGATCCAATAATATCGAAACCTCCTGTGTTACGATAGTGATCAACGATGTCACTTGTCAATTCCACATACTGGTTATCAACCAATCCACCAGGACCGCCTAAAAATCCATATAATTTATTATCAGGGTTAAGTTTTTTCAAACCATCATAAATACCCGAAATAACATTGTGCCCACCTGGAGCCTGACCACCTGAAAGAATTACACCTACTGTTTTTGCCTCATAAACCTTAGCATCTCCCGGTTCGAATGAAAGTACAGGCATCCCATATGTATTTGGGAACATATTTTTAATATCTGCCTGATCAGCAACCGACTCAGTTTCTTTACCTTCTACAATCTTAATACCCCCTTTTAGTGAAGATGGCATCTTTGGCACGTAGCTTTCACGTGCAATCTGAAGTGGACTTTTAATCATCATACTGTCTTGTATTGTTTTTTTATTTGGAATCTTCTTAAATGTGTTTTACAACACCTTTTTATGAAATTCATGCAAATTTGCTCATATTTTTTTAAATCAGGAAGACTCAATATTAACAATTTACAATCTTTAACTTATTTAGAGTGAATTTGATTAAAGTTGCAAACAAACTCTTCCATTCATTTACATTTCATTAGCGAAACCAATAGATTTAATCATTTCCTGCTTTTTATCACTTTTTATAGGCTTTAAGATTGATTTGCAGTTTTTTAGGTAATAACTTGTAAGAAATAGAACATTTCACTCAATTACATTTAACCATGATACTTAAAAAACATACATCAAAAACCATTGCCATTTTAACCGGAGGAGGCGATGTACCAGGCTTAAATCCTGCCATAAGAGCAATAACCATCCGTGCAACACGCGAAGGATTTAAGGTCATTGGCATTAAGAACGGCTGGAAAGGTGTCATCTCCATTAACCCCCTCCTACCTTTTGAAGAACAGCCTTACTGCATGCAATTGAATGACCATACAGTTAACAGGCTTGGGCGAACAGGTGGTACATTTCTGCATTCAAGCAGAACCAAAGCCGACAAAGTACATATAAACGATGTACCAGATCATTTAAAAGCAACATATACCGACGAATACAATGACCTGACCAAGGAAGCGGTATCTAACCTTAAGCACCTCGGTGTTGATTATTTAGTGCCAATTGGCGGGGATGACACTTTAAGCTATGCCGTACGTTTACACCATGAGGGAGTTCGCACCATTGGCATACCCAAAACAATGGATGGTGATGTGCCGGGCACTGAATACTGCATTGGATTCAGTACTTGCGTAACCCGCACCATTGAATTAACGCATGCTTTACGTACATGTGCCGGTTCACATGAACGTTTTCTTGTATTGGAAGTTTTTGGACGTAATGCCGGCTTCTCAGCATTACTGCCAACTGTTGGAGGCGCTGCCGATCGTTGCGTTATTCCTGAGCATCAGATTAACATTGAACAGTTAACGGCATTAATGGTGGAAGACCGTAATAATAATCCTAGTAAATATTCAGTTGTGCTGGTTTCGGAAGGTGCCAGTTACGAAGGAAGTGATATTATATACAGCAGCCATGAAACGGATGCATTTGGTCATAAAAAGCTTGGTGGTATTGGTGAGAATATCGGTCAGCAACTCAAACGCCTTTCACCGAAATTCAACAATGGCAAATCAATTAATGTCATTAATCAAAAATTGGGCTACCTGGTTCGCTCTGGTGAGCCCGATGCTCTTGATTCGATCGTTCCCACAGCCTATGCCAATTTAGCCATGGATTTAATTATTGAGGGTATTTCAGGGCAAATGGTATGCATCAACGATGGAAAGTATAACCATATTTCCATTGAAGCAGTGCGAAAAAACGACAAAGGTGAAAGCACTAAAATAGTGAATGTAAGCAAGTTTTATGATACTAATCGTTATCGCCCCATCTATTCGAATATAGTTGGCGACCCCATGCTTATTTTAACAAGGGAGTAGTTTATATCTATTAAAATAATAAGGTTATCGGACGGCTTTAACTTTCGATAACCTTTTTCAATGGCAATAATTGCTATATTTGGGTGAATAAATGAAGCCCCATGCAATTTTCAGTAATAATTCCTATTTACAACAGGCCCGATGAAATTGTAGAGTTATTGGAATCATTAACTCTTCAATCGGCAAAATCCGTATTCGAAGTTATTATTGTGGAAGATGGTTCTGCAACACCCTGCAAGGATGTCATAGAACCCTACTTCAATCAGTTAGATCTGCATTATTACACACAGGATAATCAAGGTCCGGGTCCGGCAAGAAACCATGGGGCCGCAAAAGCCAAAGGAGAATACCTTATTTTCTTTGATAGTGATTGTATAATCCCCTCCAACTATTTCAACCATGTCATGGAACATTTAGATATTCAGGAACTGGATTGTTTTGGGGGACCAGATGAATCACACCCGTTTTTTACGCCTATCCAAAAAGCCATCAGCTATTCAATGACATCTCCTATAACAACCGGAGGTATCAGAGGTGGTAGTCGTAAAATGGATAAATTTTATCCACGAAGCTTCAACCTGGGTATAAAAAAGCAAATATTTGAAGCCGTTAATGGTTTTGCCCACATGCGATTCGGTGAGGATCTGGATTTAAGCATGCGCACCATGAAAAGCGGTTATTCTGTTGGACTGATACAGGAAGCATACGTATACCACAAACGCCGCACCCACTTTAAAGCCTTTTTTAAGCAGGTATTTAACTCTGGAATTGCACGAATAGACTTATCGCTTTTACATACGGGAACACTTAAACCTGTTCATTTACTTCCCTCGGCTTTTACAATTGGATACCCTCTGTTATTGTTCCTTGCAATAACTTTATCATCATGGTTTTTGATACCTTTTCTCTTGTTTCCCGGTATCATACTGATTGATGCATACTACAGAACACGCCAATTCCCGGTAGCGATACTGAGCACCTGGGCATCATTGATACAGCTTACCGGATATGGCTCTGGTTTTATTAAAGCTTTTTGGATTAGAGTTGTTAAAGGAAAAGGCTCATTTCACAACTTTGCCAAATCATTCTATGACTAATTAATAATTAAGTCACTTTCCTTACCCATAACAACCAGTGGTTGGTATGCGCGTGCAAAAGCCTTAAGTTTATTAATGATGATCGCCTTGGGCAAACAAGCACTGTTCATAAACGATCCGTCGGGAAGCTTATCAAATACTGAAAACCAATAACCTGCTTCCTCTTCTAACACTAAGAGTTCTTGAGTAAAATTATCGTCCATAGGCACTAATTACAAGTTTAACACTTTAATAACGTAGTGCCTTCACAAATTATTATACCAATTATGACATTGTTAAAGAAATATTACGCTCTTCAGCTAAACGACGTAAATTCATAAGGGCATAACGCATACGGCCCAAAGCAGTATTGATACTTACATTGGTTTCTTCAGCGATTTCTTTAAAACTCAAATCACGATAGTGACGCATAACAACAACTTCACGCTGATTATCAGGAAGTAGATTAACCAACATGCTAACTTCACTTAAAACCTGATCAGTGACCATCTGTTCCTCAACCGACTTATCTGAAAACTGAGATGAATTGAACAGATCATATTCATAGTTATCATTCGAAATAACCGATTGATTTTTTTGCTTGCGGTAATAATCTATAATCAGGTTGTGGGCAATGCGCATAACCCATGAAGAAAATTTACCACTATCGGAGTAACGACCATTCTTTAAAGTTCTGATAACGCGTATAAAAGCCTCCTGAAAAATATCTTCAGCCAACTCCTGCTGCTTTACACACATAATAATGTAAGAAAAAATCTTTGCCTTGTGACGTTCAATTAGCATATCGATTGAACCACTATCACCAGCAACAAAATCCTTTACAAGTTGCTCATCAGAAAGCACTAATTGCTTTTCCATACTATAAAATTTTTAAACATCTCGTAAAGGTCGTCCTATAGGCAATTAATTTTAAGAAGTCAATACTTGTTTGTTTTCGGATGTAAAAAAAGTAAAAAAATGTTTAAAAACCAAATCTCTGAAATTTTCAACCAAGTGAAGCGGTTTTTGTTTCAATTCTATATGGTGGATACCTATCTTTGTTCTCACTTAATATAAAATTACAGTATGCAGGAGAAAGAGATTACTGTCAAAGGAGCTCGCGTTCATAATCTCAAAAATATTGACTTAAAAATTCCTCGTAATCAATTCATTGTGATTACAGGCGTTTCCGGTAGTGGTAAATCTTCACTGGCTTTTGATACATTATATGCTGAAGGTCAGCGTCGATATGTTGAAAGTTTAAGTTCATATGCCCGTCAATTTTTAGGGCGACTTGACAAACCCGACGTTGATTTTATTAAAGGTATTCCACCTGCAATAGCCATAGAACAAAAGGTAAATACGCGTAATCCGCGATCAACTGTTGGAACCAGTACGGAAATTTATGATTATATCAAATTACTATATGCCCGTATAGGCCGGACTATTTCACCTGTTAGTGGTAATGAAGTAAAAAGGCATTACACCAGCGACGTTGTCAATTTTGTAACTTCACTTGAGAAGGGCAAGAAGTTAGCTATTCTCTCCCCTATCGTGATTACCGATGACCGCCAATGTCACGAACATCTTGAAATACTTTTGAAACAAGGATTTAGTCGTGTTGAAGCGGACAACCAGTTTGTACGCATAGATGATCTGTTGGCAGATAAATCTTCACTCAGTGAATCGTGCCGCGAACTATTCCTTGTTATAGACCGCTTGTCTGCCGCAGATGACGAAGACACTGTAAGCCGTTTGGGAGACTCTGTTCAAACGGCCTTTTACGAAGGCAAGGGAGAATGTTTAATAAAAGTCTATGATAATGGCTCAGCATCCGTACACAATTTCTCAAATAAGTTTGAGTTGGATGGCATTGAGTTTGAGCTGCCTAGTGAGCACATGTTTACCTTTAATAATCCGGTAGGCGCATGTCCTGAATGTGAGGGTTTTGGTAACGTGATCGGTATTGATGAAGACCTGGTGATACCCAACAAAAGCTTATCTGTATTTGAAGATGCTATTGCCTGTTGGAAGGGAGACAAAATGAAGGCCTGGAAAGAGCAACTGATTCGAAGTGCTCACCATTTTGATTTTCCCGTGCATAGCCCTTATTTTGAACTGACACCTGAACAGAGGGAGTTATTATGGTCAGGCAATCGTCATTTTAAAGGCCTCAATCAATTTTTTAAACACGTTGAAGAGAAACAGTACAAAATACAATTCAGGGTTATGCTATCGCGCTACCGCGGAAAAACAGTTTGCCCATCGTGCAAAGGAACAAGGCTAAAAAAAGAAGCCAGCTGGGTTAAAGTAGGCGATAAAAGCATTCATGAACTGGTAGTTCTGCCTGTTAGTGAATTATTTGGCTTTTTTGACGGGCTTGACTTAAATAAACACGAAATCGATGTTTCCAAACGCATTTTACATGAAATACGTACGCGCCTTCAGTTCCTCAATAATGTAGGGCTGGGATATCTCACCCTGAACCGCCTCTCTTCCACTCTGTCAGGAGGAGAAAGTCAGCGCATTAACCTGGCGACAAGCCTGGGGAGCAGCCTTGTAGGGTCATTATATATTTTAGATGAACCGAGTATCGGATTACATTCGCGCGATACAGAATTACTGATTAATGTACTAAGGAACTTACAAAAGGTTGGTAATACTGTCATTGTTGTTGAACACGATGAAGATATTATACGCTCTGCAGACACCATTATTGATATTGGTCCTTTAGCCGGGAGACTCGGTGGCGAACTGGTATTTCAGGGCGACTACAGGCAACTGGAAGCTTCAGAACAGAGTCTGACAACCAAATACCTGAATGGTACGGAGGAAATTCCGGTTCCGGCTTCACGACGTCCGCACAATGATTTTGTTCAGATAACCGGTGCATGCGAGAATAACCTTAAGAATATCGATGTAAAATTCCCGCTAAATGTGATGACGGTTATTACCGGTGTTTCAGGAAGTGGCAAATCATCTTTGGTCAAAAAGATATTATTTCCGGCTCTTAAGAAGCATTTAGGAGGCTATGCAGATAAAACGGGAGCTTTTGACCTGATTAAAGGTTCCATCAATAAGCTGACAGAAGTTGAGTTTGTCGATCAAAATCCGATAGGCAAAAGCTCTCGCTCCAACCCTGCCACTTATCTGAAGGCATACGATGAAATACGTAAGTTAATGGCTGATCAGCAAGCTGCTAAAAACAACGGCTTCAAACCATCACATTTTTCATTTAATATTGACGGCGGCCGTTGTGATGAATGCCAGGGTGAAGGCACCATTAAGGTAGAAATGCAGTTTATGGCTGACATCGTATTGGAGTGTGAAAGCTGCAAGGGCAAACGCTTTAAAGATGAGATACTGGAGGTAAGGTACAATGGTAAAAATGTGCATGACCTATTGGAGATGACCATCAATGAAGCCATTGACTTTTTTGCAGAGACCAATAAATCCGCTGAAAAACGAATTATCAGGCGTTTGAAGCCTCTTCAGGATGTTGGTTTGGGTTATATTAAGCTCGGACAATCATCCAGCACCTTAAGTGGTGGCGAAAGTCAACGTGTGAAATTAGCATTCTTTCTGGCCAATGAAAGAAGCCAACCAACGCTTTTTATCTTTGATGAACCAACAACCGGCTTACACTTTCATGATATCAGAACGCTGTTGGATGCCTTTGCGGCATTAATTAAAAACGGTCATTCACTGATCATTGTCGAGCATAATATGGACATCATTAAATCGGCCGACTGGATCATTGATCTGGGGCCTGAAGGAGGTGATGCTGGTGGAAATATTGTTTTTGAAGGAACACCAGATGAGCTGATCAAAAATAAATCATCCTATACCGGTAAATACCTAAAACCTTATATACAAAAAAAGAGCTCCTGACAGAGCTCTTTTTTTTGTATAGTATGTATTATTATTTTTTCTTCTTTTTCTTATCCGGTTCCAATCCAAACAAAACAGCGACACACCCGCTGACAAGGTCTTCATGCTCACCATCTCTTTCAAGTACGTTTAACTCAACAACCAACATTTGAGTACTTTCCACTTTAAAATCCCAAACCAAACGGTAATCGTAATCTGCATTATCGAATAATACGTTTCCTGCCTTATCAAGGATCCTTAAGTGGATATCAGGAAGCTGAGCAACCTTTGATATTCCTACACGATAGCTTTGCCCACTAAAAAAGGTTTTATAAAGTTCAGCCTTTTCTCCCTCTTCAAGGACTGCCCCATTATAGTTACCATCATGTATATAATCTCCAAGAAGATCTTTACCTGCATTTCTGGCATAATTTATACATTGGGCTGAAGCAAGAGCACCAGATATAACTAATAGTGTAATCAGAACTAGATGACGCATATTAGTACAATTAAGAAACAAATTCAGTTCTGATCTCAGCAACCTTCTTCATCAGCTTTTCAAACACTACTGGAGATATGATAGCTTCCGACTCAGCCTTAATGGTTGTAACCCTTGTTTCAGCATTTGTCTCAGCTTCAATTTTGGAAGTATTATTGATCTCTACTTCCTCAAATATCGCGTTTAATTCTGTGATCCGATCTAAAATATAACTGATGTCTTCGTTTGATTTGTACTCTTCCAGCAAGTTGATAACCGTGTACAGACTCAATTTCTGATATACAATTCTATCGATCAATCGCTTATTGTTATCAACCGAACCATTGGTAAGGCGTGTTGCAATATATAAACCTTCTACCCATCCGCCAACAAGCACCATTACGGCAATGGCTGGCCTGTCATTTTCTGTCAGATAAGCATTTGAAGACATAAAAGTTTCAGAAATGATATCCAACATCACATCACGATTATCAATGTTCTCTTCTAACTTGCGCAATGTTTCCTCATCGATCGCATCCATGATCCCCAAAGCATCAGCTAAACGCTTTGCATTAGCCATATACTTGATAGAACTTTGAGTTTGATCGAACAGGCTGGTATAACTTAAATCGGCTGAATATACACCCAGATTTAAAGCCATTTGACGATTCGTTGAATACTTGTCAATGTTAGAAAGCGGATTTAATAAATCTTCGTTGTAAGTTGCACCTGCACGCTTAATCAACATGGCAGTTTCCAAAGGTGAAGGCAATGAGTAAAAAATTAATTTTGACTTTTTAAAGTCATCCACCAGCTTTCCATCAACACTTACGGACTCTACTATATCCTTCTCTTCTGACTTTTGTTTCTTCTGACTTGAATTACATGAAAAAAACAAAGCACCTCCAAGTGCGATAGTTAAAAGGTAGACGGTAGCTTTGGTCATTACAATTCTCATAATGATAGAATATTTATACTTCTTATTACGTTATCTCAATAGTTTTAAAATTGAAAATTAATATAAAAATATTAAATAATACGAATTACCTGAGTTTTTAGTAATAATAAAAGTGTATTTCAAGCTATAACAAGCATACTGTACATTTGGTTTATGTCTTTCAACTATTAATTTCCAGGTACTTATAACAAAAAAGTCCCACTTTCGAAAAAGCAGGACTAAAATCTTAATTATTATTTTTTTATTCGTATGACGAAAAATACTTCATGAACTGAGCTCTTTCATATACAGCCGGATTCTCAATTTTACTGTAACTCATTAATCCACGGAAGTCTGCCAGTGAATTGTAGCCCTTGTCATTCATCCAATTAGTTAATACATCCAACATGTCTGTTATCACCTTTGGCCCGTTTTTATAAATTGCTGAACAGGTTTGAACTGTGGTTGCACCAGCCAATATTTGCTTAATAACGGCTTCGCCATCATGTACTCCGGTCGATGCCGATATATCAATATTATGCACTTTATCTGAAGTAATAGCAACCCAACGTAAGGTTCTGCGCATATCAGCAGGACTACTTAAAACTTCTGCCGATGTAAGAGACAATTTATTTATATCTATATCAGGCTCGTAGAAGCGGTTGAATAAAACAACACCTTTAGCACCTGATACAGACAGGCGATTAACCACATTGACCAGATTTGAAAAATACAATCCCAGTTTAACTGAAACCGGTATGCTTATTACTTTGCTTACGTTTGCAACAATATCTACATACAGTTGCTCATATTCTTCTGGGTTACTGTTTTTATCGGTATTTAAAACAAAAACATTCAATTCAAGAGCATCTGCTCCCGATTCTTCTATTTGTTGTGCAAAATCAACCCATTCGTCCGATGAAAAGCAATTAATACTGGCAATCACCGGAATATCATATTTAGCTTTTGTTTCTTTAATGACAGTTAAATAATCACCAACCGAATTATCGCGCGTATAACCTTTAACGTAATCTGCAGCTTCAGGATAATCAAACCCTTCACCTTTATAAATTATGTTATTGATTTCATGGTTAATTTGCTCTTCAAAAAGCGATTTAAGCACGACTGCTCCAGCTCCGGCTTCAACAAGTTTACCTATTTTCTCAGCACTGTTAGTCAGCCCTGAACTACTTACTATTATTGGATTCTTTAATGTTAATCCCAGGTATTTAGTTTCTAAATTTGCCATTGGGTCAATTATTTTTTATACAATCTTGATTAGAACAAATATAAACAAAACTCACCCACACCGAAGCGTAAGGAAAAAATTATTGTAAATATTACCTTATATAGAATGGTTTTAATGATAATCGCGGGCTCCAAAAATTGAGCTTCCCACGCGAACCATCGTGCTTCCTTCTTCAATGGCCAACTGGTAATCACCCGACATACCCATGCTTATCTCAGTGAACGAATCAGTTGAAGCAAAAACAGACGATTTAAGCTTATCAAAAACCTGTTTTAAAGTGGCAAACTCCTTTTTTATCTGGTCGGTATCATTGGTATAAGTAGCCATTCCCATCACTCCTTTCAATTCAATGTACTCTAGAGATGATAACAGTTCCTGGCTAAGCATCGATAACAATTCTTCTTCAGTGAAACCAAACTTTGTTTCTTCCTCGGCAATATGAACCTGCAACAAACATGGTATTTTCCGGTTATTCTTCTTTCCTTCCTTGTTGATCGTCTTCAATAACTTTTCAGAATCAACGCCATGGATCAGGCTCACAAAAGGGGCAATATATTTTACTTTATTGGATTGCAAATGACCGATCATATGCCACTCGATATCCTTTGGCAATGTTTCATATTTAGTAGTCAGTTCCTGTACTTTATTCTCGCCAAAAACACGTTGACCGGCATTATATGCTTCCATCAGGTCTTCGTTTGGTTTGGTTTTGGAAACGGCTACCAGAAGGGCACGGTTGTCGATCAGCTCTTTAACTGCTTGAAGGTTATTTTGTATTGACATGTTTGTTGTTTTAAAAAACACAAATTTACTTAAGAAAGCTCAGTGTACAAAAAAGCCCCCTGCTGAAAGGGGGCTTAAACGGATATTTAGTTAGTCTGTATTTTTGGTAAAGACTATTTAGATTCCAATTTATGAATAACTAAGCCGGAACGCAACTTTGGTTCGAACCAAGTTGTTTTTGGAGGCATAATATTTCCAGTATCGGCAATATCAATTAATTGCTGCATTGATACAGGATACAAAGCAAAAGCCACTTTCATATCTCCTGAATCAACACGCTTCTTTAATTCTCCCAATCCACGAATACCACCAATGAAATCGATGCGGGTTGAACGACGCAGGTCTTCAATACCTAACATCTTATCCAATACATGGTTAGAAAGAATTGTAACATCAAGTACGCCAATTGGGTCATTATCATCATAAGTTCCCTCTTTAGCATTTAACTTGTACCACTTACCTTCTAAATACATGCTGAACTCATGTAATTGAGCAGGACGGTATTCACCTTCACCCATACACTCAACGACGAATACTTCATTTAGCTTCGCCAATAATTCATCAGGAGTTAATCCATTTAAATCTTTTACCGCACGGTTGTAGTCAATAATTTTCAACTGGTTATCAGGAAAGTGAACAGCCATAAAGAAATTATACTCTTCATCACCTGTATGATTAGCGTTCTGACCACTCTTCTCATCTCCAATGCGTGCAGCAGCAGCAGTACGGTGGTGACCGTCAGCAACGTAAGTGGCAGGTACTTTAGTTTCAAAAAGCTCTTCTAAACGCTTGTTTGTCTCCGCATCATTAATGGCCCACAAATGGTGACCAAAACCATCTTCTGCAGTAAAATCGTAATCTGCCTTCTGGTTCTTAACGATATTCTCTACAATGGTGTCAATCTCAGGTACGGCTTTATAAGAAAAGAATACCGGCTCAATGTTAGCATCCAGGTAACGAGTCAGGATCATACGATCTTCCTCTTTATCCGGACGTGTTAATTCGTGCTTTTTGATGATACCGTTAGCATAATCTTCACAAGCAGCTGCTCCAACAATACCGTACTGTGTGCGTCCGTCCATTGTTTGAGCATAGATATAATACTTAGCCTCTTCATCCTGCACTAACCATCCTTTTTCCTGGAAAGCCCTGAAGTTAGAAACTGACTTTTCATACACCTCTTCTGAATGAATATCAGTACCGGCAGGACAATCAATCTCAGCGCGTGTAATGTGTAATAATGAACAATCTTTTCCTTCTGCCATTTGAGCAGCTTCTGCGCTGTTCATTACATCATATGGTAAGCAGGCTAAATCCTGCGAAATGTTTTGTGGCGGTCTTAGGCCTTTAAATGGTTTAATAATTGCCATTTCTTGATATTTAGTTAGTTTAATATTTTTTGTACTTCAGTAAATAGCGTATTCATGACACAACAACATGTCATCTCTATTTCCTATTTACAAATGTAGGTAATCAGATATTGTCGATTAGGTGACTTTCGTCAACATCAAATGTGATTTTTTACTGTTTTAAAACACATCCTTATAAAACCGGGTAGCGGTGAAGGTGGAATAATGATAGTCTGTATTATGACAACAGGCATTTATTCTTGTCTTTTGTCGCTAATTTAAAAACATTTTCTTTTGCTCAACTTCCTGTAAAAACGGGATTCAAAAAATGGCTGATGTCTCTTTGAAAACCGCAACTAAAAGCACCAGTGACCACCTATACTATTTATCTAAATTTACAATACGTATCTTCTGAAAGCATCGCTTTACAAAAGGCCCTGTATCGCACTATCCTCGGGACTTCTTCGGATCAACCTCGCTGCCAGCGAGGTTGATCCGAAGCGGTCCCGAACAAATACCGAAGAAAGCCCGAAGCGTTACCGAAGCCACTTTGCAGGAAATAATCGCTGAAATTTAAACATGGCGACGCTCAAGTAATTATTATTGTAAAATACAATTTACTTCTTCAACATGAGGATACTTTGCTGTTCAATGGTTCTTATGGAAGTATACATTCAACCTTATAAGAGCAAATTCTTTGAAACGGTACCAGCAGTATAGTCGATGTGAGTAGAAAAAAAATCCTGATTGTCATATTTTTGTATCATTGCGTTTCCATAAAAAAAAATAGCAGGATACTTACGTACCCTGCTATTTCCTATATTATAATAATTACTGCGTAACTATTCAGTAATTACTTATTTACCCTGAATGTTTCATCGCCATTTTCGAAGAAACCAATGATTTGCTTAGCAGCTGCAACACCTGCATTGATGTTAGCTTCAGCTGTTTGAGCACCCATTTTCTTTGGTGTAAAGAAGTAACGGCCTTCATAACCAGCCTCGAAATCAGCTTTGTTATCAGGAGCAATATCTGAGATATAAGTAAAGTCAGGACGATCAGCCATTAACTTCAAAATCTCTTCTTCATGAATAACTTCTTTACGGGCAGTATTTACTAAAGTACCGCCTTTAGGCATTTTATTTAATAAGTCGTAATTAATCGACTGCTTAGTATGCTCGTTTGCAGGAATGTGTAATGAAACATAGTCACAAGTGGAATACAATTCTTCCACTGTTTCAAGTGGCTTGATACCAGCAGCTTCAATTTTCTCCTTAGCAACAAAAGGATCAAAAGCATAGATTTCCATTCCGAAACCTTTTGCGATCTCAGCTACATAATGGCCAACATTACCATAAGCATGAATACCGATTTTCTTACCGCGTAACTCTGTTCCGGCAGTTCCGTTGTAACCGTTACGAGCCATAAACACCATCATACCAAGCACTAGCTCACCTACAGCGTTTGAGTTTTGACCTGGTGTATTCATTGCTACAATACCTTTTTCAGTACAAGCCTCTAAATCAAGGTTATCAAAACCAGCGCCTGCACGAACAACGATCTTTAACTCCGGAGCCGCCTCAACAACTTCGCGAGTTACTTTATCTGAACGAACGATCATGGCGTGCACATCCTTTACTGCTGCTAATAATTCAGCTTTATCAGTATATTTTTCAAGCAGAACCAATTCGTAACCGGCCTCTTTAACAACTGGTGCAATTTGATCAATAGCCGCTTTAGCAAATGGCTTTTCGGTAGCAACTAATATTTTTTTCATTGTAATAAAATTAAGTGTGGTGATAAAAAAGTAAGCCCCAAAGCGGGGCTACTTCAATATTATGGAAATTGTTTTTTAGTGCTTAGCTTCAAATTCTTTCATGGCATCAGCTAATGCCTGAATGCTGGACTTAGGCATAGCATTGTATGTAGAAGCACGGAAACCACCTACAGAACGGTGACCTTTGATTCCGCTCATACCTCGTGCAGTTGCAAAGTCAAAGAAGTCTTTTTCCAACTCTTTGTATTCATCGTTCATGATGAAACAGATGTTCATTAATGAGCGATCTTCAAGGTCTGCAACCGGTGCTTTAAATAAACGGTTACGATCAATTTCATCATAAAGAACAGCTGCTTTTTCGATATTGATCTTTTCCATTGCAGCAACACCACCCATTTCTTTCAACCACTTCAAAGTCTGAAGAGCTGAGTAAACCGGGAATACCGGAGGAGTGTTAAACATAGAACCTCCGTCGATATGAGTTTTATAGTTCAACATTGTTGGGATGTGACGATCAACTTTTCCTAAAGCGTCTTCTTTTACAATAGCAAAAGTAACACCTGCAGGAGCAAGGTTTTTCTGCGCACCACCATAAATCAATGTATATTTTGAAATATCAACAGGACGAGAGAAAATATCAGAAGACATATCTGCTACTAACGGCACATTTACATCTAAATCTTTCTTAATTTCAGTACCATAAATGGTATTATTAGTTGTAATGTGGAAATAGTCTGCATCAGCAGGAATATCATATCCTTTAGGTATATGATTGTAGATTGAATCCTTTGATGATGCGACTTCAATAACCTCACCAAACCCTTTAGCTTCTTTAAGAGCTTTGTTAGCCCATGTACCTGTATTAAGGTAAGCTGCTTTTGACTTCATCAGGTTGTAAGGCACCATGCAGAATTGAGTGCTGGCACCACCACCTACGAAAACCACTTCGTATCCTGCAGGGATATCCAACAATTCTTTAAATAAAGCTGTTGCTTCGTCCATAACAGCTACGAACTCTTTGCTACGGTGCGAAACTTCTAACAAAGACAAGCCTGTTCCGGCAAAATTTAGTACGGCTTCAGCCGAGTTTTTGATTGTTGACTCAGGCAAAATTGATGGTCCTGCTGAAAAGTTGTGAATCTTCATTTTATTAAAAATTTAATTACTGCTAATTAACTTTAGTTTGTTTTGATTAATGTTTTGAGTGTATAAAATTATGAAATATCTACTGCAAAGCACACAAAATCAGATAAAATATAGCTTACAGTTTAAAAGCAAAACTCATCTCAAATTGATAGCGATCTCATTTCATACAAGTATTGTTTAATGGCTAAGTAACCAATTATCAACACTCTGTAATAAACACTCAAACAACAAACAAAAACATGATAATTATCACGTTTTTGTTTGATATTTTTTCGTCATCTCTTTACGAGGATTAAACAAAAGGTATTCTAACCACCTTAGCCTTTAGCTTTCGGTTACGTACTTTGATAAAAATCTCCGTATCGAACTTTGTATAGCCTTTATTAATATAGGCCATTCCAATACCTTTTTGAAGCATTGGCGACATGGTTCCTGATGTTACACGACCAATTACTTCATCATTTTCTGTAACTACTTCATAATCCTTACGAGGAATACCACGATCTTCCAGTACAAAACCTCTTAAGCGTTTTGAAACACCTTCTTCTTTTTGTTTCAACAGGTACTCACAGTCAATGAATTTGTTACCATCGTTGAATTTAGTGATCCAACCCAGACCTGCTTCAATAGAAGAAGTAGTATCGTCGATATCGTTTCCGTACAGGCAAAATCCTTTTTCTAAACGCAAGGTATCGCGGGCAGCTAAACCAATTGGTAAAATACCTTCCTCTTCACCAGCTTTGAAAATTTCTTCCCACACCTTTTCAGCGTCAGCATTGTGCATGTAAAGCTCAAAACCTCCTGAACCTGTATAACCGGTATTCGAAATTATTACATCATCTGCTCCTGCAATAGCTCCCGTAACAAAGGTATAATAAGGTACCGATGACAAATCAATATCCGTTAACTTCTGAAGTACGGCTTCTGCTTTAGGACCCTGGATAGCCAACTGAGAAATAGCATCACTGGCATTTTCCAATTCTGCACCCATTGTATTTTGCTCATTGACCCACGCCCAGTCTTTATCAATATTAGCTGCGTTTACTACTAAAAGGTATTTTTCTTCATCATATTTGTAAACCAACAAATCGTCTACAATACCACCTTTACCATTGGGAAAACAAGAATACTGTGCTTGTCCCACTGACAAAGCAGCTACATCATTTGAGGTTACTTTTTGCACTAATTCAAAAGCTTTAGGTCCCTTAACCCAAAACTCTCCCATGTGTGACACATCAAAAACACCAACACCATTGCGCACAGTCATGTGCTCGTTGTTAATACCAGAGTATTCAATTGGCATCTCATAACCAGCAAAGGAAACAATTTTGGCTCCTAAGGACTCGTGAAACTTGAAAAAGGCCGTTCTTTTCATTTGATAATGCTATTAATCTTTATTATATCAGTTATTTATCACTTTTATTAACGGGACAAATATTTATCCCGAGCAATCTGAACAAATGTAAACAAATAATCAGCTGCCAAAAAATGATAATTATCGGCCTAAAAAGCTAATTAATATCACCTCGGGCTAACGACATTTGACCTCAATCAAATAATTTCGTTTAAAAAAGTTACTTTTGCCAAATAATTTGTAATTTGAGCATCATTAAATTGAATAAACATTTATGCCAAACCCGTATTCACACATTGACTTAGGCTATCTTGAAAGTATAACTGACGGAAGCTATGACCTTATCAAAGAGCTAATTAACATTTTTATTGAGCAAATTCCGGAGTTTAAGGAAGGGTTTGACGAAGGACTGTCTTCTAAAGATTGGAGCAAGATCGCTGCTGTGGCTCATAAAGCAAAATCATCAGTTATGTCAATGGGAATGGAAGAATTGGGCAATAAAGATTTAAAAAATCTTGAGTTAATTGCCAAGCTTTTGAAAATGGAAAGCCTGGAAAATGACTCTGAAGAAGCTATTCAAATTCAGAAAAGCTTTGACAGTTATCCCGATGACAGAAGGCAATGGCTTTTGGATAATAAGAATGAAAACTCTATTAAAGAATTAATTAAGCGCTTCAATGAAACCTGCGACGCAGCAGTCATTGAATTACAAGAGGTTATTGAGAATTAAACAAAACAAGTAATATGCTACACGTTAAAGAACAAGATGGTGTAATGTATGGTACACTAGCTGAGACAAATCGATTAAACGCAACTGTAGCCGCAGAAGTTAAAGCTGATTTAACTGCAGCGTTATCGACTGAAGGTACTAAAATGATACTCAACTTGTCTAACATTAGTTTTATTGACAGTACCGGAATTGGTACTTTAATAAGTGCACTTAAAACAGCCCGGCAAAATGGAGGCACTTTTCAACTTTGCGGCATAAAGGCAGAAGTACTAAGCCTTTTAAAACTTATGAAGCTCGACAAAGTTTTTGATATTTTTGATTCTGAAGAACAAACAGCATAATAAAAACCGCGAAAGCGGTTTTTTTAATGTCTCGAATCAGCGGTACTCAAACGCGTCCTGATTGACATCAGATCCATTTTATCCTGTAAGTATTGTATTGTGGTTTCCGGAAGTAAATACTGCAATTCCGCCACATTGTTGTTTTTAATGGCAGCACGCACCTTACTGGCACTGATAAACTCTCCGGATCCGGAATCTTTTTCCAGTCGTTGAACCTCACAACATTCAATCCCTTTATTTGGCAGTATGGCTTTCATGGCTTTATTATAGAAAGCCGTAGTGGCACAATAGTTCTCCGTACCTACATACCGTTTATTGATGCCTAATACGGGTGCAATATGACTTACAAAGATCTCAATATCCAACTCGGCTTGTTTTTGAGTAATGGCATCCGGGTTTTCGTTCTTTAAAAAATAGTTGGGGAAAGTCGCACAAGAAACGATGTACTCTCCTCCCTTTACAAGTACCACATTGGGTAAATGCTGTGTTCCCAAACGAATCATTTCATGGCGATCGGCAAAAGAAAAAGCGGATTTCTCTGCTTGTACAACAAAAACATACACCTGTTCATTTTCCCTGGCAGCTTTCTCTACAAGGTATTGATGCCCGAGGGTAAATGGATTGCCATTTATAACTATGGAAGCAGCCTTTCCTTGCTGATTTCCTGGCTTTATTGACTTAAGGTATTGTTTATAATCATCAATGCTCTGATACCCGAATTCTAAAACCGAGATCAATGGCTGAGCGGTGGCCAGCTGCCTGTAGCCAATACCTTCAAAACGCGTAATATTTTCGGGACGGGTAAAAACAAAGGCTTGTCGGTTATTGCTCATAACGCGCTCTGTCAGGTGACTTACAATATGCGCGAATGCGCCTGACTCACGAAACCGAGGGGCAACAGCGACATATTTCAGAATTTTTCCCTTACAGGAACCCACCCCAACGATATCATCATTTAAAGTATAGAGAATTATGCAATAATCAACTAATGATTCATCGAAATAAAAGCCCAGAGGAGACAAAAAACGACGAATTAATTCCACATCAAACCTACTACTCAGGTCTGGCTCTTCAATCCGAAAGTCTGAATTCTCAATCATGTTTACTTTTTTGCAAATTCAGTTTTACAATGGTGCAACGTTATTGTCAAGGCCAGTAAATCGGCCGATCCTCCCGGTGAGATGCGATTGGTATTACACCAGGCGACAAACTCTTCATACAACTGCCTGTTGCCACAGTCCCATGCCAGTAGGGCTTCATGGGCTTTTCTTTTGACCGTTTCCAGCACCTTTTTATTATGACGGTAAAGAATATTCGTATCATTATTGACCGTCATTATCTTTAACAAAACAGGCACCAGCAGTTCATTAAGTTCAGCATCATTATGTAAGGCGTATGTTTTTTTCAGGCGTTCCAAAAGAAATGGCATGGCATGATGCAGAACCGTTGGTAAACCTTGTTCAGCTTCACCCCTGGCTCCCGCAGCCTGAAGACCATACTTTTTAAAACATTGCTGACCGTGTGTTAGTTCCGCATCATTTTTAACTGAACACAATTCATTTTGAACCATGCCCCTCGTCAATTGCTGAATCACAGAAGAAAAAGAGTTGAGCTTTAAATAACCAATCTTTTTAACAACTCTGATCACGGCAAAACAACTTATCGA
Organism: Carboxylicivirga agarovorans; assembly: GCF_050589845.1. Lineage (NCBI taxonomy): Bacteria > Pseudomonadati > Bacteroidota > Bacteroidia > Marinilabiliales > Marinilabiliaceae > Carboxylicivirga > Carboxylicivirga agarovorans. The sequence goes on from NZ_JBNGPA010000016.1 coordinate 90,540, forward strand.
CAACAGAAATACAGCACCTTTATGCGTATTCACACCACCGGTCGCTTGATACATGGCCTCTTCCATTCTTAGGCCTGTGACTCTGATATACGGCAATGCTTTTGAAACATCCGCACCTTCAAAGGACAGGGCGTACTTATTTAACTCGATAAAATACGGTGATAAAGCAGATACTGAATTAATGAAACTAATAAAATCCATATCGCCATGTGAACCGGCTGAATTCCTGCAAACCAATCCTGGCTTTGGCGTTAATACAACCTCCTGCAGTAAACCTTTTGTTGCGAATGAGGCAAGTTTATTAAGCAACTCATTGTTACGCTGCTTTAGCAAATACAAGTCAATCGCATCTAACATGGCCTGCCTGACTTCTTCAATGGAATGTCGCTTTAATTTCCTGCAGTTTTCTGCAGACTCTTTGCAAATAAAGCATTGTTTTGCTTTTCCTGATGAAACAGGCTTACCATCTGATGTCATAACATCCAGGTCTGTAACTCGTCCCAGTTCGAAGCTTTCTTCAAATGCTTCGGTTATCTGCTTCAACTCAAACGGGTCAACTTGTTCATGCTTGAAAAGATAAATAATTGCATCTCCCGATACATCATGGATCGTCTGCTTATCCTGCCATTTAAAATTAGGATTTTGGCTCTGCAAATAGAACGAAAACTCCCTGTCAACCTTATGAATAAATGATAACAAGGCAGCGTTTGACTTTGGCAAACCAGGAATATTTAACTGTAAAGACACTAAATGATAGCCGCTTCTGACCATTTTCAGCTTTTCATCCTGTCGCTTTTCCCGGGCTTCCAGTAATCGACCAAAGACTTCTGTTTCCAGTGGTACTTCCATTATTCTTTCACTTGCCGTATAACATCAATTACAGTTCCATCACGATACTCAACTATTCCAACCACGCGATCTGTTGTTTCAATAGGCCTGGCTTTTCCGGTAATACCTTCCACCTCATTGGCCAGCGTCTCAATATCTTTAACAGCGATACCTGCCCTTTCCAGGTTAGCTTTTAGCTCCGGACGTTCAGGATTAACACAGATACCCCGCTCCGTAACCAGAACATCAATACTTTCACCCGGTGTAACAATGGTATGCACCTTCTTTTTGACAATTGGTATACGACCACGGAATGAAGGACAAACCACTACAGTCAGGTTAGCACCCGATGCCGTATCACTGTGCCCACCGGATGCGCCACGCACATAGCCTTCCGAACCGGTGATCACGTTGACATTGAATTCCGTATCTATTTCAAGTGCACCCAGTACAACAATATCCAGTTTGTTGGTCATACATCCGCAATTAAAGGGATTAGCATACAGACCTGCCGGTATCTCTATGTGATAGGGATTATCCATTAATGAAGAACTCACTGCCGCATCAAACGACTGCACATCAAAAATAGAGCTGAACAGGCCCTCATTAAGCATATCTACCCCATAGGACGTAACACCCCCCAGTAAAAAGCTACCTTTTATGGTGCGCTTTTTCATTATTTTACGAATATACTTGGCTACAGCCAGTGAAGCACCTCCTGCCCCAACCTGAAAGCTAAAACCATCCTTTAACTCACCCGAATTTTCGATCACTTCAGCAGCCAGGCGAGCAATTTGAAGATCCATTGGCGCTTTGGTAATACGCGTCGTACCACCTGCGATCTTTGAAGGATCACCAATGGAATCAACCTTGACAACATAATCGATGTAATTTTGTGTCACTGATTGAGGGACACAAGGATAATCAACAATGGTATCGGTCACCACAATTACCTGTTTGGCATACCACGAATCGATGGCTGCATAACCCATGGAACCAAAAGCTGACTTACCATGGGCACCGGTTGCATTACCTTCAATGTCAGAAGCCGATGCAGCCAGAATAGCCAGGTCGATTTTGATCTTACCGGTATGCACACTACGTACACGTCCACCATGGGAGTGAATCACGAAAGGCTTTGGCAAAACACCTTCAGCTATGGCTTTCCCCAGTTCACCCCTGATGCCGCTGGCGTATATTTGTGTAATTGTTCCATCTTTGAAATAAGGCAGAATAGGATCATGAGCTGTCGTCAGGCTACTTGCAGCAAGTGTAATATCTTTAATACCCAGCTCCGCCAGTATTCTAATGGATTCAAACACCAGGTTATCACCTCCGCGCAAATGGTGATGAAATGAAACAGTCATACCATCCCTTGGGTTGGTTTTGATGATCGCCTCACGCAAGGTATCACACATCTTATTGGAATGCGGCATCTTCGCTTTATTGGGCGGTGGAACTGTTTTTTCTTCCATCCATCCTTTTTTAAGCTTTGTAAAAGCACCTTCAAATGGCTCGAGCTTTCCAATGCCGGTCAATTCAAGGGGTATATCAATATTTACTTTATTTTTCACAACAATACGATTTAAAGCGATTCAACATCAATATCAGCCATTTCCAACACACGTAAAGCACGTTGGACAACAGGTGCATCAACCATTTTTCCATCGACTGCAAATACACCGATACCTTCAGCTTTATTTCGTTCAAAGGCTTTTACAATTTTGGCCGCTTTCCTGATCTCCTGTTCAGTGGGCGTGAATACCTCGTTAACGATCTCTATCTGGCGCGGATTTATAATTGCCTTACCTGTAAAGCCCAGCTTTTTAATGTACTCAGCCTCTTCGCGTAAACCTTCTTCGTTTTCCACGTCCACAAAAACGGTATCGAACACATCTATTTTGCATGCCTTAGCAGCCATTACAATCTGCTTGCGCGCATAATCGATTCCTATTCCATCATTAGCTTTCACCAGTTGCATATCAGCAGCCAGATCCTGTCCTCCGATAGAGATGGCATCAATACGTTTTGAATATTTAGCGATGTCATAGACATTCTGAACACCTAAAGCTGTTTCAATCATAACATGCACCTTCATCCGGTCATGGGGCAAATGATGCTCTGTTTCTATCTGCTCAATCACATGTATGATCCGCTCAATTTCTTCCAGGGTTTCCACTTTAGGCAGGCGAATGGCATCAGGCTGTAATGGAACAATATGTTTTAAATCTTCAAGTCCAAATGGAGTATCAATATGATTAACCCGAACTGTCACTTCACAGCCCTCATATGAAATATATTGCAGCATATGTGACACCAGGATACGGGCTGCATCTTTCTGGTTTAATGCCACTGCGTCTTCCAAATCGAGTAAAACGCCATCGGCACCATACACACTCCCCTGCTGAAGCATTGCCGGATTATTACCGGGAATGTAAAGCATGGTTCGCCGTTTAAATGTTTTTTGTTTCACTTCCATCATTCGCTAGTTTAAGGTTCCGGTTTGCAATTGGGCAGCCCTCTTTAATGCGGTTTCCACCCTGGCCGAAACAGTTGGCGGTAATGCTCCTTTATCATTTATAATCAGTCGAACATCTGAGATCTGAAATTTGTCCAGATCCGCATGAATCTGACTTAACAAGTCTTCACCAAATTGCTGCATAACAATAGACTTCAATTCAATCAGGCGGCCTGCTCCTTTCTCAACAGGTTCAACCATTACAAGTATATCACTTGACTCGAAACTACCAGCTTGTGCTTTTTGTTTTAGTTCCATAGCTTAGCATTAAAGAAATTTTTCATCAAATATTGAATTAAATCTGTTAATAACCTAGTTACAAATATGGTTCTATAACATATTTTGCCCCTTACAGGGCAACAACAACGACAATCAACTGCAATTCTGACAGTTAGAGATACAGGCAATTTCACCAGCCACAACACGACACAGCTTACCTGCTGGTTTTGTGAACATTAGCACCAGCCTAATATTTCAACAAAAAGACTTGCTATAGCAGACAAAAATCTTTTCTTTAGTTCTTACAAAAAAAAGCCTGATAAGATTGAACTTACCAGGCTTTCTTTTGCAGTATTTGCAACTACTACAAGAAATCATCAAAATATTGCGTTACCTTTTCCATTAAATGAATCCGGTCTTTTCCTCTTACATTGTGTTCATGCCTTGGGTAGGCGAAATAGTCTATTTGAACACGGTTTTTAACACATTCACGGGCAAAGGTCAAACTATGCTGCCAAACCACCACAGGGTCAATGGCACCATGTATTACCAATAAGCGTCCTTCAAGATCATTTACCCGCATGTTCAGGTTAGCCTGCTTATAACCTTCCGGATTCTCCTCAGGAGTATCCATATAACGTTCACCATACATTATTTCATAATACTTCCAATCGATCACAGGTCCGCCTGCTGCTCCCACCTTAAATACATCAGGGTGTTGTGTCATCATTGAAATGGTCATAAAACCACCATAGCTCCATCCGTGGACTCCAATACGATCAGTATCGACATAAGGTAATGACTTCAGGTATTCTATTCCCTGCATCTGATCCTCAACCTCTGGCTGCCCGATCTGACGGTGAATAGCCTGGGTAAAATCCTTACCCCTGTATGATGTTCCCCTGTTATCAAGCGTAAAAGCAATGTAACCCTTTTGAGCCATATACAATTGCCAGCCACGAGCTCCGCCTAACCACCGGTTTTGTACCATTTGCGAGTGCGGACCACCATATACATAAACAATTACCGGGTATTTTTTTGATGCATCAAAGTCTACAGGCAGCACAACACGTGCATTTAAGTCAAACTGACCATCTTTTGTTTTTAACTTTACCATTTCCACTTTACCAATCTCAATGCCCTCATACGGATTTTCAACGACCTGCAAGGTGCGGATCTTTCTGCCTCGTGTATCGTTCAGGTTCGTCTTTGAAGGCACATGTAAAGATGAGAAGGTCGTTAAAGCATAACGCCCGTCTTTACTAATTTTAGTACGATGTACACCAGGCTCATTGGTGACGCGGGTCATTTTCCCAGAAGAAAGACTCACTTTATAAACATGACGCTCTAATGCTTCTTCCTTAGTGGACTCGATAAAAATGTTTTTATTGGTTTTATCAAAACCCAGCACTTTTGTCACCTCCCAATTACCACTTGTCAGTTGCTTTTCTAAGTGACCATTTGATGTATATATATAAAGATGGTTAAATCCATCTCGCTGACTTTGCCAGATAAAGTCACTTTTTTTACCTGGAATAAACAACGCAGGATGTTGAGGCTCTGTCCAGCGCTCATCCTTTTCTTCAAAAAGAGTGGATATATACTCTCCGCTTACGGCATCATATTTTTTCAATTCCATATGATCCTGTCCACGATTCAACTCAGCGATAAGTATGTATTTATTATCAGGTGTCCAGCAAACATTTGTAAAGTAACGATCTTTTGGATCACCGGTTTTCAGGTAAATAGTTTCTTTCGAACTTAGGTTATATACACCCACTTTCACCTGATGGCTATCCATACCGGCCATTGGGTACTTAATGTTCTCAACCCTTGCCACACGTTCTGCCACATTAACCAAAGGATAATCACTAACCATTGAATTATCCTCACGATAGAAAGCTAAGTAAGAACCATCAGGAGACCAGAATGTCCCCTTATCAATTCCAAACTCATTGCGATGTACCGTGTGACCAAAAACAATATCATCACCTTCATTACCGGCAACAAATACAGATTCACCATTTCCTTGTTTTATGTAGAGGTCATTACCAATCGTATATGCAACCGTCTTCTTATCATTATTTAAATCAAAATTAGCACCATTGGTATCACGGTTTACAAACTTTTCAACCTGAGCGGTACTCTCATCTATGGTAAAAAAACCTTCTGTGCCGGCAAAAGAAAAGCGCGTTGCGGTTTCCCACTTTAAACGTGGCATGCGACTTAGCTTATTGTGATTACCATTTTCAAGAACATCATTTAGCCATTTCAAATCGAAGGCCAGAAATTCGGCATTTGATTTAAGTGCCTGCACAAAAACAGAATCATTACGTTGGATAACCAACTGGTTGGCATCCCCCTTAAAAGCAACATTTAATGCACGTGGATAGTAATTGTAAAATGTTTTTCCACCGTGGATAACATCTTCAATGCTTAGCTGAGCATTAATTGTTGTGGCAGAAAACACAATCAATAGAAATAAGAAAACACTTTTCTTCATTGTTAGTTATTTATAGTTATTTTTCGTTGCAGTACAATTAAATTAAGCGCCGTACGTTAGGCTTATCAAATGCATAGTTGATAAAAATATATCAACTAAACAATGAAAAAAGTAATTATATGGTGATTGCCTGGATGAAATCTATATCATATCTACACATAAAATCAATAGCTAAGGATATTATTTTTGATTTTTTTTCATTCACAGCAACTATTATTGACAACTTTTAAATATCTTTCTGAAAAATTTGAACCTGTTAAATCTCTATAAAAGCACATTTAAAATGAAGCGCTCGGTAATTTTATTTTTATTAGCTGTATTAGCAATAGTATCTCCGTTAAAATTAAATTCACAAGAAGACGTTTTATTCTCGAAATGCATTAACGAACTCAAGTCGCCGTTTGTTGCAAGCGGCCAGCCTTTCAGAGCCTTTTTAACAGGATCAGAAGTTGCTGAGTTTCATACTACATTCTTTTCCGGAAGTATGTATCGTGTTGTTGCTTCAAGTCATCAGGACAATAATATTCTGTTCTCCATTTATGACAAAGAGCGTAACCTTCTTTTCTCTAATGAGCAATTTGAGGCTGCAGGCTCATGGGATTTTAAAATAGAAGGTTCTGTTGAGTGCATTGTTGAAGCAAGGTTAAACCCTGAAGTTTCAACATCAGGAATTGCAATGTTAATGATTGGATTTAAAAGCCTTGATGAAATGAACCAATAGATTCATTTCCAAATTAACTAAATACTAACCTCAAAGAGGTTATTTGACCAGGTAGGATGAGCGAGGAAATATTAAAAGCACTTATACAACTTTTTGCCCTCATTGCCTTTCCCCGCACCGAAGTAAAATCCCGACGATTCATTGTCAAGTCTTTTCTGAATCAGCAGCTTAACAATAGACTGGTTGAAGAATATCTCGAGTTGTTTGACCGACTACACGAAGAAAACGAACAACGCCTATCCGACAAGGGTAAGTTCCGCAAAAGACACTCTGCAAGCTCAGTAAAGGTTCTTAAGATAGCCACAGAGATAAATGAAGCACTGACCTATTATCAGAAGTTAATAGTTCTGATTCAATTAACTGAATTTCTGAATATTGATATTGGCATGAGTGAATATGAACGTGAGTTCATTGAAACTGTTGCGCAAACATTTAATATACCTCAAGAGGAATACCTCTTATTAAATAGCTTTATTACAAGTTCATTTTCTGAGCTACCCGATTCAAAAAATGTATTGATCGTAGATAATAAGACCTTCTATGAGCCTACAGCTTTCAAACATTTGTATTGGGATAACCTAAAGGGAGAATTACGGGTAGTGCACCTTAAGTCTGTCAATCTCTTTGCTTTTCGCTTTCGGGGGAATATTGACTTAACTATGAATGGTCAATTAATCACCGAAGGACGAGTCCAGATCTTAAACCCCGGAAGTTCTCTGCGAAATAAACTGATCGATACCATTTTTTACAGTGATATATTCGGGCAGTTTATTGGCGACAATACGGATAATGCCATTGATTTCAGGTGCATTAATGTAGAGTACCACTTTAGTAAAAAAGCCATTGGTCTTCATGACACTTCTTTTGCTTCCAAATCGGGAAAACTGGTTGGTATCATGGGATCCAGCGGAGCGGGAAAAAGCACGCTCGTTAATGTTCTAAGTGGAATAGAAGCACCTACAAAAGGTCATGTTTATCTTAACGAAATAGATGTTCATGAAAATTTAGATCAGGCTAAGGGCTTAATTGGTTATGTAGCTCAGGATGATCTTCTGATGGAAGACTTAACCGTTTACCAAAACCTGTACTACAATGCCAAACTTTGTTTTGATAACCTTCATGAATACCAGATAAAGCGAAAAGTCTTAAAACTTTTAAGTTCATTGGGCCTTTATGAGATTCGATTTATGAAGGTAGGCAGCCCTCTCAATAAGAAGATCAGCGGGGGGCAACGTAAACGTCTGAACATAGCCTTAGAACTTATTCGTGAACCATCCATTTTATTTTTGGATGAACCGACATCAGGGCTCTCTTCAAGGGATTCAGACAACATTATTGATCTGCTGAAAGAGCTTTCGATCAGAGGCAAGCTGGTTTTTGTGGTCATACATCAACCATCGTCTGATATATTTAAAATGTTCAACCAGTTGCTCGTACTGGACACTGGTGGTTATTTAATTTACAACGGCGATCCGGTTGAAAGTGTCAATTATTTTAAGGCATGTATTAATCATGCCAATCGGGATGAAAGTGAATGCCCCACATGTGGTAATGTGAATGTTGAGCAAATACTCAATATCGTCAATTCGCAAATACTTGATGAGTATGGTAACTTCACCCAAACAAGGCGCGTTGATCCCAAAGAATGGTACGATTTATTTCATGATGGATGGGAATCGAATGATCCTCCGGTATCGGAAAGATCCACCCTTCCGAAAATAAGCTTTCAAATACCCAATAAGCTGAAGCAGTTATTCATCTTCATGAAAAGGGACATTGCTTCCAAGCTATCCAACAGGCAATATTTACTGATAAACCTATTGGAAACTCCGGTTCTTGCACTTTTGCTTGCATCCATCATCAGGTATTACGATGTAGATAATGCAACCGATTCGGTATATAGTTTTGCCAAGAATCCGAATATTACCGTTTACATCATCATGTCGGTAATCATTGCTTTGTTTGTTGGCTTAACTGTTAGTGCCGAAGAAATAATAAGTGACAGGAAGATTAAAAAGCGGGAATCGTTCCTCAATTTGAGCAGGTTGAGTTACTTGTTTTCAAAACTCTTTATTCTTTCCGGACTGTCAGCTATTCAATCGGCCTTGTTCGTTTTGATAGGAAACTACATCATTGAACTGAATGGTATGTTTCTCCATTACTGGCTCATTCTGTTTAGCTGCTCTGTATTTGCCAACATACTGGGACTGAACATATCAGACACATTCAAGAAAACAGTTAATATATACATCATCATACCATTCCTGATCATTCCTCAACTGATCTTAAGTGGCGTATTTATTAGCTTTGATCGTCTGAATCCAGCCATCTCGAGTCCTGAAAAGATACCTTTATACGGAGAAATCATTACAGCTCGCTGGGCCTTTGAAGCATTGGCTGTAGCCCAATTTATGGAAAATGACTTTGATGAACAGTTTTACAGTTACCAAAAGCTAAAGAGCCAGGCTAAATACAGAAAAGAGTTTTGGATACCTGCTCTTAACAGCCACCTTTCAAAGATCAGAGCTTATGACCCGTCCAATGAGGCTAATGACACAGAAAAACGCAACTACTCTGTTAGTCTGATTAATCAAGAATTAGCGAAGCATTATAAACTATATCCTGAGCGCACAACAAAACCGCGTACCATTTCAACACAAGTCAGATCGGGCGAAATTGATTCCATCAGTAATTATCTCACTCAATTAAAAGAGTATTATAAAACGCTTTTCAATCAGGCAGACAAAAGACTAGATGAGAAGGTTAAAGACCTGACAAAGACTGAAGAAAGCAGGTTAGCCTATATTGATAGTAAAAACAAATATCACAACGATGACCTTGAACGCTTTGTAACAAATTCAAACAATTTCTTCTCCAATAAGATTATTGAATATAACGGAGCTCTCTGGCAAAAGCTTGATCCCATTTATCAGGATCCTGAATCATCTGTTAAAGCACATTTTCTGGCACCTACCAAGAAAGTAAACAAGGTGCATGTGGGTACCTTTTATGCGAATACAATAATCATATGGCTTATTAATATCATATTGTTTATCGCACTATACTTCAGAGTACTGCCCAACCTTTTACGATTAAGAACCCTTATCGGCTGGTATATTAAAGACAGAAAAAAAGCTGATAAGTATTAAACTTACCAGCTTCCTGTATTTCTTAAGGAAGGTTATTACTCTTCCATTTCAATCATTTTAAAAGGTATGTTAATTATCGACTGATAATCTTCACCAGCTTCGAACATATCTTCATCGTCCTCTTCATAATACCAGTTTATTTCAACCGGATTTCCTTTTTTATGAATGAGTTCGAGGCGCTTAAAAATATCTAAAATACATTTAGATGAACTTGTATTAAAATACTCTAATTGGATGTTGACGTTGGTTTCTTCAGAAGGTGTATCACCAAACTTCTCAAGCCAATCAATTATGGGCTTGTAAAACTCAACAGAATTTTCAGGAATAGAACGGCCTTTTATTTCAACCACTCCATTTTCCCCATCCAGTCTTACAAATGGTGTTTTTGGACTTCCTTCACGAATAATTGTTTCCATACTGGTAGCTATACGGTTAACTAATGTATACATCTAGCGAGAAAAAGATGTATTCATCATCAAATTGATAAAAATAATATTCTAATTTATTGCCTGTTTTTCTAACGATATCGAGCATTCCAAGGCCTCCCCCTCCTTTTTCCGAAAACTCATCGTTATTAAGTATGTCTCTGTAAAGCATACGAACTTCTTCGTCTGACAGAGAGTTTACCTGGTCAATTCGGTCTTTAATATAATTTAATTTTTCCTTTTTCACAAAATTGCCCGTAGAGATGCGGTAAAAGGTACCATCTTTACTTAAGATAATAATGCCAAAATTGCTACTTTGTTCAACTGGTGCTGTTGATGGCGGCAAGTCGACATGATGATATAAATTTTGTAAACTCTCAACAAATACATTGTAAACTTTCTTTCGAACACGATTCTTTTCATTCTTCATGTTCAAACTGTTTTCAATGGACTGTAGAGCTTCAGAAATTAAATCTGGTGTAATACTTCCGTTATACTCCAGAATAACCTCCCCTTGTTTCTTCTCTAAATACCAATTTTTAAGTTCAAATGCCATCCCAATGGTCTAATTGCCTACAAATATAGAAAAATTATGCTATTCGTCATTTCAGCACAAGTTTACATTAAATACATCAGCTTTCCCTCATTTGGTGCAACTATTTGGTAAAGCCATGGTATTTTCGGATTAAAACTACTTTTTGTTTGACAATTTTAAATACCACCACCTTCTGCATACAATAAATCACGGGGTTTAAACTGTACAATTTTCGAACCCGGCATTACTGGGTTGGTCACCCACACATTACCTCCGATAACCGAATTTTCACCGACAGTAATTCGTCCTAATATGGTTGCTTGTGCATATATAACAACATTATCTTCAATGATGGGGTGACGAGGAATTCCTTTTATCGGATTACCATGTTCATCCAATGGAAAACTCTTTGCTCCCAGGGTCACTCCCTGAAAAAGCTTTACATTTTTTCCAATTATTGAGGTTGCTCCAATTACAACACCTGTTCCGTGATCAATACTAAAGTACTCTCCAATCGTTGCACGCGGATGGATATCTATCCCTGTCTCTGAATGTGCCATTTCACTGATCATACGTGGTATCAGCGGCACACCAATAGTCAGAAGCGCATGAGCCACACGGTAATTAGTTATGGCCCTGATGGCCGGATAGCAAAAAATAACCTCTCCTTTGCTTTGCGCAGCAGGATCTCCGAGAAAAGCCGCTTCAACATCGGTTGCCAGCATACGGCGAATTTCAGGTAGCTCACCAATAAACTGACTGGCATAGTCATGTGCCAGACTTTTTCGTTCGCCCAGGTCAAAGCCCTCTGGTTTATCGCACATAAAGCAAAGACCGGCAAAGATCTGTTCAACTAATAAACTGTATAACTTTTCAGTATTCACCCCAATATAATAGCTAACACTATCGGGACGAATGGAGCTATTGCCATAATAGCCTGGAAAAATAATTTCCCGGGACAGGTTGACAATTTCCTCCAATGCCATAATTGATGGCATTTTGTGGTCTTTAAATGTTGGATGACAAACACTTTTGTAGCTATGCTCCCGCGATAGCTCCTCTATTGCCTGTTTAACTCTTGAAAAATGATCAGAGGTCATATCCTATAATATTTGGTTAATATGGTTCTTTGCCTGCTGGAAACGTTCATCGCCCCGGCCATTAATTATCCGATAATTGAAACTATATCTTTTCAGCTCTTGTTCATATTGTTCAAACAAGTACATGCGCTTATTCTCATTCTCGCGAATACCATCGGCAACCCATTCAATATCGGGATAACATAAGAGGTGCAGGTCTATCTTTACGTCTTTTAAAAAAGCTTCAAACCAGACCGGCACTTTCTTATATACTTCAGTAAACCACACCTTTGTAATAATTAAAAAGGTATCAAAAACAACAAAGGCCTGATTCAACCCGCATGCTTTCCTGTACGATGCAATCTGATGCTTTGCAATGGCCTCAACATCTTCATAAGCATAATCACGATCAAGGCCAGCCACATATTCTCTTGCATATTCGGGCACACAGTGAACTTTATATTCTTCACTTAACATTTGTGATAATGTCGATTTGGCTGTTGATTCAGGCCCTGTAAACACAATTATCTTAGGTCTCTTATTTAGCATGCTGAACCATTAATCGTTTCCACTCAAAGTAACCGACAACTGCCCCAATGGTGTATACCAGGAATAAAAAGCCATAAAAATACAAACCTTTATAAATATACATTCCCATTGAAAGGGTGTTAATGCCTATCCAGAACACCCAGTGATGAATATACTTACGTGCCAGCAGCCAGGTTGCTACGATAGAAGCCGCTGTTGTTAAGGAATCCAGATAAGGCAAATCTGAGCTGGCGATATCTACCATTACAGGTATTTTTAACAGAGCCGATAACAAAACAAAATAAAGGATAGTTCCAATAACGATCAGCTTAAGTAGTAATTGCCACCTTAATCCTTTAATTGTGACTGATACTTCTTCTTTAGTTTGCCCGCTTAACCAATACCACCATCCATAAACACTAATGATAACATAGTATAGCTGTAAACCCATATCAGCATATAAAGCCGACTGGTAAAAGACTATAAGTGAAATGACCGATGCTACTATACCCCAGGGCCACAGCCATGCTTTTTCACGAATTGAATAAAATAAATAGATCAGAGAAGCGAAAGTTCCTGCCACTTCAAATCCATAACGATAAATAAAATCTATCATTCAAACACTAATAATTTGGTGAGCTATTTCGGTTTATTTCAGGTATTGTGAATAATCTCTCTTAGACTCTACAATTTCAACGGCTTTATTATAAGTTTCTGAAATTGGATTAATGGATTGAAAATATTCTGACGATGAGAACAGATCACGCGCTATCAGAGCTTTCAACTGTGCCTCAATTAATGGACGTGAAATTTCCAATTGTTCTTTGTCCTCCTCAATATCTTCATCCTTACCTTCGTTAATCAATAGGCCTAAAATTTCATCTGAGATTATGAATTCTTTTTCAAAGGTTTTAAAATCCTGGTATTTAGTTTCAAGTTCATTACGTTTTCCATCCACATAATTCAAAATCATTCGGTTAACCGCCCCACTTGCAACCAGATCACGATAGTAATCAGAATACATGGTCGTGTCAACTGCAATAAACACATCCGGCATTATTCCTCCACCACCATATACGGTGCGACCAGAAACTTTAGTTTTATATTCCAGCGATTCATCGAAATGAATACTATCCTCATTGGACAACTCACCGTGAAGGTAACGCTCACCTAATTCATTGTGATAGGCAGCAACACCGTTTGTATAGTCTTTTTGAATACATCTGCCCGCAGGAGTATAGTATTCGGCAATGGTCAGTCGAATCATGGATCCATCAGGAAAGTCGAATGGACGCTGAACCAAGCCCTTACCAAAACTGCGTCGTCCAAGTACAAGTCCCCTGTCCCAATCCTGAACAGCACCAGATACAATTTCACTGGCTGATGCAGACCCTTCGTCTATTAGTACAACAAGGTTACCTTTCTCAAACAAGCCTTTTTTACTTGCATGGTGATTGCGCCTCTCGCTATTCAAACCTTCAGTATATACAAGAAGTTTGTCCTTATCCAATAATTCATCAGCGATATCAATCGCTGCTTTCAGGTAACCTCCACCATTGCCCCTTAAATCAAGAATCAAATTTTCGCATCCTTCTTCTTCAAGTTTTTCAAGCGCCTCAACAAATTCATCATGGGTATTAAGGGCAAAACGCGAAATTTTAATGTAAGCAGTTTTTGGTGTTGCCATATAAGCGGCCTCAACACTATACAATGGTATTTTATCCCGGGTAACAACAAACTTAAGCTCTCCACCGGTTCCCTTGCGTAGAATACTCAGGTTGACCTTCGTTCCTTTTTTACCTCTTAAGTATTTAAAGACATCACTGTTTTTAATGCCGATACCAGCCACATTTTCACCATCAATCTCCACTATACGATCGCCTGCACGAATTCCAACTTTCTCGGATGGACCTCCTATAACAGGATTGACAACCATAAGGGTATCATCCAAAATATTAAACTGAATTCCTACCCCCTCAAAACTACCGTCTAAAGGCTCATTCATTGCAGCCACTTCATCGGCTGAAATATACACTGAATGGGGATCAAGACTCTTCAGCATGCCAACAATGGCTTCCTCAACCAACCCTTCGTTATCAACTGAATCAACATATAAGGAATTAACCAATTGATACGTCAACTGTAATTTCTGAATGTTTTTATCATAAACCTGGGCACTGGCAAGCAGTGCAACCATCATAAACGCAACGCTTAAAATCAAACTCTTCTTAATACCCATCTTCTCCGTTTTAGTTATGTTCTAATGTTGTTCAAATAGCAGGAATTATGCTACCCGCAGCTATAATGTGACTTGAACTATAAAGATAAACAAAGGCCGGAAAGAAAAAGTTCCTCCGGCCTTATATTTTTTATAAAATATCACTTTATCCTATTCCCATTCGATGGTCGCAGGTGGCTTTGAGCTAATATCGTAAACTACGCGATTAACGCCTTTGACTTTATTGATGATATCATTTGATACACGTGCAAGAAAATCATATGGCAAATGAACCCAATCGGCTGTCATTCCATCAGTAGATGTTACAGCACGCAGGGCCACTACTTTTTCATATGTTCGCTCATCACCCATTACACCAACAGATTGCACAGGTAATAACATAGCACCTGCCTGCCATACCTGATCATACAGGTTACTATCTTTCAGCCCCTGAATAAAGATATGGTCCACCTCTTGCAACAAGGCCACTTTTTCAGCAGTAATATCACCTAAGATACGAATAGCTAATCCTGGTCCAGGGAAAGGGTGACGACCTAACAGGTTATCATCAATACCCATGGCACGACCAACACGACGAACCTCATCCTTAAATAATAAGTTCAATGGCTCAACCACCTTCAGGTTCATTTCTTCAGGTAAACCACCTACATTGTGGTGTGATTTAATGGTTGCCGACGGTCCGTTAACTGATACTGATTCAATAACATCAGGATAAATAGTCCCTTGTGCCAACCACTTCACGTCCTGTATTTTATGTGCTTCTGCATCAAATACTTCAATAAACACGCGACCAATGATCTTGCGTTTTGTTTCAGGATCTGACACGCCATCTAACTCGCTTAAGAATTCATGTTTAGCATCTACACCAATAACATTCAAGCCCATGTGTTTGTATGAATCCAACACCGCCTCAAACTCATTTTTTCGAAGTAAGCCGTTATCAACAAAGATACAAGTCAGGTTTTTACCAATTGCCTTGTGTAATAACACACCTGCAACCGTACTGTCAACACCGCCTGATAATCCAAGTACAACTTTATCGTTTCCTAGTTTTGCTTTTAATTCAGCAACTGTTGTTTCAACGAAAGAATCTGGTGTCCAATCCTGTTTGCAACCACAAACTCCAACAACAAAGTTCTTAAGAATTTGCGTTCCTTCTGTACTGTGATATACTTCAGGATGGAACTGCATTCCGAAAGTTTTCTCGCTTTCAATTTTATAAGCAGCAACCTTTACATCTTTGGTACTGGCAATAATATTATATCCTTCAGGAAGATTAACAATAGTATCACCATGAGACATCCAAACTTGTGAATGATCGCTGACACCTGTCAATAATTCACTGCTTTTGTCAACATACTCAAGGTTGGCACGACCATATTCGCGCGTTTTAGACGGTTGAACTTCTCCTCCATAAAACTGCGATAAATATTGAGCACCGTAACAAACTCCTAACAAAGGCATCTTTCCTTTAATAGCAGTCAAGTCAGGTTTTGGTGCTTCCTCATCGCGCACACTGTAAGGACTTCCACTTAAAATAACACCCTTTACAGATTCATCCAGCTCAGGACAATTGTTAAATGGGTGAATTTCACAATACACATTAATCTCGCGCACTCGCCTTGCAATCAATTGCGTGTACTGAGAACCAAAATCCAGAATAATGATTTTTTCCTGCATTAATATTTGCCTTTATTCTTAGTTAACAACCTTATAAATAACTACTATCTTTTTATCAATGAGCCCATTATTTAATTTGGGAGTAACCAATAGTTATACCTTCAAAAATTTGAGCGCAAATATACGATTTAATATTTGATAATGGAGAGCTTAAGAACAATGAAAACCTAAAACTTAATTCTGGATAATTGATATTTTTCAAGTTCTTCTCCTTCGTTCTTTTGAATAGTGAACACCAATTGCTCCTTATCTTCTGTTATATCTTTGAGTGATAAAAACACTTCGCAGGCACTTTTAGTCATAAAGTTAACTCCTTCCACATCTATTATCACATCTCCTTTTTCAATACCCAGTTCATCAGCCTCGCTGCCCTGCCAAACTCCATTAACGACAAACTGATCATCTTTCATGATAATATCAAGGCCAAAACTCCTGACCTTAATAGGCTCAGGGTCTTCAACATTAAAGAAAAATCGCTTCTTGGGATAGTCCAAAGTAAAGGTCCCTTGCTCCAGCACTTTCATCCCTATTTTTGATTTCCCGGCTCCTGCTTCAATAATCGCATTATTAAAAAGTGATTGTCCTATTTGCAGATTCATTTGATGGTATATTTGCGACTCATACTCTCCTGCACCCCAGGCCCCGTGCGAATTGGTTCCATCAGACATATATACCGGCGCAGCTATTGCATCTTTGCCTCTTAACCATTTTGCAGTTTCATTCCATAAGGCAAAAGAGTCTCCGCTTCCTGTATCGATCAACACCCACTTTATATCCTGATCATTGACCCTGACCTTTATAAAGGGGGAGCTTTGCTGCTTATTAACCCTTAATTTCGCCCCTTTAGCTTTATCCCCTTCAATGGTTTGATACGAATCTGCGATAATGAGCTGTTGTTTTTGCCAATCAATCTTAAACGCACCAAATCTCAGCAAATTACTTCCGATTATACCCTTGTAACCAAGACATTTAAAAGGCCCTTCAAACACATCAACATAAAGAATCGGAATCTCCTGGTAACTCAAACCTCCGAGTTTTATATTCTCTGACACTACTAAACGGGCCATTTCCTTTTTACCTGTAGCATCTCCAATACTGATTTCTCTCGATTGTGAAAAGCTACGGTGAGTACTATCTTTAAATAAAATACACATAGCTCCTGTATCAAGCAAATAGCGACCTTCAACACCATCAATCGATGCTTTAATTACGATTTTATCATGGATATATTCAAATGGCATTTCTGCATAAAACCTATCACCATTAGAGTGTTTCCCCCCATTAAATTGGGCTGCGACACTTACAGACAATAATACTGTAAGCAATAAAAAACCAACTTTATATTTTAACATACGATTCTGTTTTTGATTTAGTTTGATCTTAAAGTAACAGCAAAACTAATCCAAAAGTAAGTTTGAATATTATCAGATAACATCTAAATATCAATATTTCCTTATACTTTTTTTGTTAATTTCGCATAAAATTAGATGCTTTGGACAATAATCAAGACAAACAATGGTATGCATTGTATACCAAATCACGTGGTGAGAAAAAAGCTTTGGAACAATTAACAACACTTGGAATAGAAACCTATTTGCCTTTAAAAAAGACATTAAGGCAATGGAGTGACCGAAAAAAGTGGGTAGAAATGCCTGTTATCAGTTCCTATATTTTTGTGAAAATTCCCAAGGCAGCTTATCGTGAAGTTTTTAAAGCAAATAGTGTTGTTGCATATGTATCCTATAAGGGGAAAGCTTGTGTTATTCCTGATGGTGATATTCTAGCCATGAAACGCACCATTGAGAATCAACTGGATTTCAGTGTTGAAGCCAACCAGATTGAAAAAGGACAGCAAATCACTGTCACATCAGGTCCACTTGAAGGCATTAAAGGAGAGGTAATTGACATTCAGGGAAAGAAAAAAATCATTCTTCGAATTCAGCACATTGGCTATACCCTGGTTGTTAACCTCGATGATGCCAGTTTTAAAAAGGATTAAGATTACCAGACCATTTTAATGACTTATTTATTACGACAATAAGGTATTAGCAGCCTAATTTTTATAATTCAACCTAAACATGATCGCAAATCAAAAATGTAGTATTTTAGTAACTGGCGCTGCAGGCTTTATCGGATTTCATCTGTGTAAGCAGTTACTTCAATCGGGCTGTAAAGTAATAGGGATTGATAGTATTAACAGTTACTATTGCACCCAACTTAAAGAAGACAGATTAAAGGAGTTGGAGAAATACAGTAACTTTCGCTTTCTCAAACAGGATATATGTGATAAGCAAGGGCTTAATCAGTTATTTAAGAATGAACAATTTGATTATGTCATTAACCTGGCTGCACAAGCCGGTGTTCGTTACAGCATTGAACAACCGTATAAATACATTGACAGTAACCTGATTGGTTTTATTAACATTCTGGAAGCATGTCGACGCTACCCTGTTAAGCATTTGATATATGCATCATCAAGTTCTGTCTATGGCAATTCAAAAGCTACTCCTTTTAGCACGCAAGATGCCTGCAATGAACCCGTTTCACTTTATGCCGCCACTAAAAAGTCGAATGAGATGATGGCGCATAGTTATGCCCACTTATATAAAATTCCAATTACCGGCTTACGATTTTTTACAGTTTACGGCCCATTTGGCCGCCCCGATATGGCTTACTTTTCTTTTACTGATAAGATTGTCAAAAATGAAGCCATACAGGTGTATAATAATGGTGATCTGGAGCGTGACTTTACCTATATTGATGATATAGTTAAAGCCATTGAAAAACTAATTGACTTACCCTTTGACAGGCCTGAAGAAATTGATAAACCCTATCGTTTATTTAATATTGGTAATAACAAGCCGGTTAAACTACTGGACTTTATCAAAACACTCGAAAAATACATTGGCAAAGAAGCTATCAAAAACTTCCTGCCCATGCAAAAAGGAGATGTATATCAAACTTATGCAGACATCTCTGATCTGGAAAACCGGATTGGTTTTAAGCCAGACACCAGTCTTGACAAAGGTTTAAAAGAATTCATCGATTGGTATAAATCATATTACAGCAAATAACAGCTAACACCTAAAGGCATGTACGAAGAAGAATTACCCATAGAAGAATACATATATAGTGAAGCATTAAAGGAACGTCATGAAGACTCAAAGCGTTTTAAGGAGTTAATAGCATTGAATGACGCCAGCGATGAAGATGCGGCAACAGAACTGTTATATGTTAGTAAACGATTGTTTTATAACTACTATGGGCTTGATAAGGTGATGGATGCCCGCAATACCATTCTTCATTTCTTTGATGTGGATACGGATGATGATGTCATTCCGGCGACCATGAACGGAGGTATCAATGAGCACGATGACCTGATTGAAGATGTGTTAAACGCACTTGATGACATTGATGATCTTAAAAAGCTCAATCCCAAAAAACTGGCGAACCGTTACCCGGAGCTTTCTTTCCTCGTGCTTATTAAAATTGTATTAATGGAAATACAGGAGGAAGCGCCAAAGAAGATTCTTCGCCAACTGGATGAAGCTCTTTCTATATATCCCGATGACATCCTGATCAGATTGGAGCATGAATCTGTTATTAACCGAGAGGGAAAAAATGGCGGTCTTGTATCTGATGATTTTATTAAAAATACGACAGCATCTGGCGTTTTTAAACGAAAAGCCATTCATTCGTTCGAATTAATGAGTTTGCACACCGCATTATTTGAATATTTAGCCGGCAAAAAAGATATCCTGATGTTGGATGCCCTGATGTTTGCTTCTCAAACCCTTTATCCTGAATGGGAAGATGCCTGGAGTGATAAAGAAGTTTACAGTGAAATTCTTAAAGTAGAATTCTGCAAGCTAAATGCATAAAAGGGTTTCCATTACCAAAAGCCTGGATGCAAAGCACGCAATTATTACAGGAACCTGTATAATGTGAGCTTTGCCATCTCCCTTTTAATTAGGGCGTAGCTTTTAATAGTATGTTCTCCCTCACAATTCAATCATTGGCTAATCAGAGAGGTAGTTTTTAAGTTGACCTATAAGGGGAATAACATTTTCTGCACCTCCGGTAAAAAATGCAGCTCCAATATCAACAACTTTTTTCCCCGATTCAGCTGCCACCCCTTCAAGGAATTTTCGTAAAATAGATTTGAATGTGACAGGGTTTTCCTTGTCTCCTTTAATTGTTGCCTGGCATTCCTTCACGATACGCTCTATGGCTTCCTGAGGATAGTAATACGCCAGTAAGTCAACAAATGATTCAATATGAATTCGTGTGATCTCTGAATTAAAAGAACTATCGGCATAATGCCCTAATTTTTTTAGCTGGGCACCTATGCTTGTCCTTATAAATTTATTTTCTATCACAAACTCAACCTTGTTCAGGTCAGCTCTCAACTTTGACCGGGCAACAATTTTAAAAAACTCTACCTTGACATCCGACTCTGTGATATGACCATATTTTAAATCACTTTCATAGGACAAACGTCGCACTTTCGTTTCGGGTATTTGCAGGTCAAGGCTTATTTCAAAATTTGACTTCTCCTTTAAATCGCCATATTTACGAAGTAAATTGAAGATTAAAACCTCAAAATCATTTTTGTTCATCGAGCCAAAACCTCTGATGCTATACTGCTCGATAAATTCAAGAGCAAACTTCTCCTTATCCGTTAATTTCATTGTGTAATTGTTTCTATCAGGAGTTAGCTTCTATATTTAATTGCCGGCCTTCACCTGCTGCTTTCTTGTCCATTGAATTACCCAGTGCCAGGCCAATAGTCATTCCAATAGCTATTCCAATTCCAAGACTTCCCATATTATCGGTTACCTGCCCCCATACAATTCCCATAGGCACACCAAACACCGTCATACCCAATGCCATCCAAAGATTTCGGTAATGATTTTTGGTAACTATCTTTAACTGCTTCTCCAAAAATCTCAGAATATTCTTTTTAGAAGTTTTGATCTGTTTTTTTAACTCATACTTGTTTTCAATAGCGTGGTTGATCAGTTCAAGGTTATCATTGATAAACTCTACCACTCCCTGTGGCAAATCTCTTTTATTTAATTCTTCAACTAACCTGCGCATGTAGATATACTCTTTATAATCCTTCGGAGGAATATCCTGAGGCTCCACCTCTTTTAGCTGAATAATTTTATTTTGTTCCATAATGCAGTAATCACTATTAAATGTTTGAATATAGCAAAATTTCACCGATTGCTATTAATAGCAAAAGGCCCGCGATAATCACAGGCCACTTTATCCATTCCATTCAATTATTTTATTTTCTGAGTATTACAAGCACCAATATCACTTGTTTGTAAATACCAGTTCATTGTCTTCAACATCAACCAATACGGTTGAATTAGCCATAATTTCATCGGCCAGTATCTTTTTGGATAACTGATTCAACACCAAACGCTGAATAACCCGTTTTACAGGTCGCGCTCCAAACTGAGGTTCATATCCTTGTTCGGCAATAAAATCAACAGCCTTTTTAGTCAATTCCAATGATAACTGATTCTGGTGTAAGCGTTCTTTCAGCGCGTTTATTTGAATCTGCACAACCTCCTTCACTTCGTCCAGGTTAAGAGGCGTGAACATCACCAGCTCATCGATCCTGTTCAAAAACTCGGGACGGATCGATTGCTTTAGCAGTTTCATCACCTCTGTTTTGGTCTCATCAACCATATTTTCGCGTTGTTGCATATCCATACCTTCCAGCTTGTTTTGTATAATAGGCGATCCCATATTAGACGTCATGATGATAATGGCATTTTTGAAGTCAGCAACCCTACCTTTATTATCGGTTAAACGCCCCTCATCCAAGACCTGCAATAAGATATTAAAGGTATCCGGATGAGCCTTTTCTATCTCGTCCAGTAATACAACCGAATAAGGCTTGCGTCGAACCGCTTCTGTAAGCTGTCCTCCTTCATCATAACCAACGTACCCCGGAGGTGCCCCAACCAAACGACTAACCGCATGCCGTTCCTGGTATTCACTCATATCAATGCGGGTTATAGCATTTTCATCGTTAAACAGGTAATCGGCGAGTGTTTTGGCCAATTCGGTTTTACCAACTCCTGTTGTCCCTAAGAATAGGAATGAGCCAATTGGGCGACGGCTATCCTGCAAGTTAGCCCTTGAACGGCGAACGGCATCTGAAACGACTTCAATGGCCTCATTCTGACCAACAACACGCTTATGTAATTCATTTTCCAGGTTCAGCAGCTTTTCACGTTCACTACTCAACATTTTAGCAACAGGAATACCGGTCCATCTGGCCACTACTTCAGCAATGTCGTCACTGCTTACCTCTTCTTTAATTAAAGCGTTTTCCTGATTTTCATTGAGACGTTGTTGCGCCAATTCTAACTTTTCCTCCTCTTCTTTTATTTTACCATAGCGTAATTCTGCCACCAGACCAAAGTTTCCATCCCTCTCTGCCTTATCAGCTTCCTGCTTAAGCTGATCAACCCTTGTTTTAATGGTCTGTACCTGTTCAGCTGCACTGCGCTCACTATCCCATTTGGCAAAAATACTGTTACGCTGCTCTTTTAGGTCGGCCAGTTCTTTTTTGATCTGCGTGATTTTTTCCTTATCGTTCTCTCGCTTGATGGCTTCCAGCTCAATTTCATACTGCATGATCCGGCGATCCAGAATATCTAATTCTTCCGGTTTAGAATTCATCTCAAGCCGCAGTTTTGAAGCAGCTTCATCCATTAGATCAATGGCTTTATCGGGTAAAAAACGATCGCTTATATAGCGATGTGACAGCTCTACCGCCGAAACAATAGCACTGTCTTTTATCCTTACCTTATGATGCTTCTCATAACGGTCTTTTATCCCCCTGAGAATTGAAATAGCACTTTCCTTGTCGGGCTCATCCACCAACACCTTCTGAAACCGTCGCTCCAGGGCCTTATCTTTTTCAAAATACTTCTGAAACTCGTCTAAAGTTGTAGCTCCTATGGCACGTAATTCTCCACGTGCTAAAGCAGGTTTAAGAATATTAGCTGCATCCATAGCTCCCTGTCCTCCACCTGCTCCCACTAACGTATGGATTTCATCGATAAACAACACAATGCGCCCCTCTTCAGAAATAACCTCTTTTACTACAGCCTTTAGCCGCTCTTCAAACTCCCCCTTGTATTTGGCACCCGCAATAAGCGCTCCCATATCTAATGAGTAGATGATTTTATCTTTCAGATTTTCAGGCACATCTCCCTTGACCAGTCTATGTGCCAGTCCTTCTGCAATTGCGGTTTTACCCGTTCCCGGTTCTCCCACCAGCATCGGATTATTCTTTGTCCGCCGGGATAAGATCTGCAAAATCCTGCGTATTTCATCATCACGTCCAATAACAGGATCAAGCTTTCCATCATTGGCCAGTTTATTTAAGTTGCGTGCATACTTTTCCAGTGACTGATAGGTTTCTTCCTGCGATTGTGAAGTCACGTTTTTTCCTTTTCTCAACTCGGCAATCGCCTTGCCCAATTCCTGCTCACTAACGCCACTATCCTTCATTAAACTAGACGCTTCATCCTTGGCTTTTAATATGGCCAGCATCAAATGCTCAACGGCAACATATTCATCCTTCATCTTTTTAGCCACATTGGCTGCATCATGAAGCATGGATGTGGCCGTACGCGACAACATAACATCTCCTCCCTCTACCTTGGGGAAACTCTGTATAATACTATCGAGAGTTTGCTTAAATAGCTCCGTATTAACGCCAAGCTTATTGAGAATAAAAGGCAGCACATTTTCATCAACTGTAAAAATACCCTTCAAAATATGAGCGTTCTCTATTTGTTGATGACTCAGCGACTGTGCAATTTGCTGAGCCTGCTGAATAGCTTCCTGCGACTTGATTGTATAATTATTAAAATTCATGACATTTTCTTTTGATAAAAAGCAATTATCAAATGCCATACCTCAAGGCACAAACAAGACACATTGTCCTATCTTACAGGTAGATACATGTCATTTTGACTTAGAAATATAAAAACGAATGACAAAAAATCAGGCATACTGATCAATAAGACTGAGAAGACCTTAGGCGCTCATATAATTTATAATACTCCATAACACCCGGCTCCTGACGCATTAATTTTTTACGCGCTGCTTCATCAGACATCCACCGGTACACCCATGATATACCCCAACTTTTATAAAAGTGACTCTGCTGACGGTACACCTCATCGGTCATTGCATCATCGAGGCTAATGAAGGTGTAGTCTTTAGCTTTTAACCGCTCAACAATATCTGGTAAGAAATCTGCATTGATTGAGTTATCGTGACAAAGGTAAATATGCTTTAGCTGCCTGCCATATTGAGCTACAGTTAACGAATCCATCCAGGCAAAACTGCGCATTGTAGCATCCACATAGGCCTGCCCTATCTCTCTGGCTTGGCTTAGACTGTCATTGTTAAGGTAATATTCATATATGGCATTGAACATCCAGTCTGAGCTTTCGACCGTAAAGGGTGTAGAAATTAGCTTCAAGGAATCCAGTACATTATGAATAGCATCGTGCTCCAGGGAGTCGTTTCCCAAATCATTGTAAGGAAATCTGAAATATTTGACGGATTTGCCTGTCTGAGCCGCTATTTTTTTACTCACCTCCAAACCTTTAATAATATCCTTTTTAAAAGTATCCAGATCCACCTTTGAATAATGCGGATGGGAAAAGGTATGTGAGCCTGCAGTAACATACTTATCCTCGATCCATGGTTTTAAATAAACTAAACTGTTATCAGGGTCATTGCGCAATCTGCTTTCGTTAATAAAAATAGCAGATGGTATTCTGTTTTCAGAAAGATAATTGAGAAAGGTCATATTAGCATCCGACTTATATTTCCTGATATTTGGAACATCATCTATAGTAATTGCTACTTGTTTTTGAGCAGTGACCATACACCCTGCTCCCATCAATACCATTAGGGCTAAAAACTTTAGTCTATACATTATATTTTTGTTAATTGAATACTATCCAAAGGGCTCTTAACTTACATTTTACAACTCACAATAACGTTATAATTTCTTTTTCTTACTCCACAGCTAAATATACTTACATCCCTTAATCTATGTTATAAATCATTAAAAAAATGATTTTTGTCACAAATATAGCTACTTGAGCTAAAAATTTACCTAAATTTGATACGGGAATTCACAGGGAGTAAAACAACGCAACAACAGGAATTTAATTTTAATCAGACTATTACCATTTGCGTATGAGTTACTTAAAGTTCGACAAGGCTCAATTGGTAAACACTGAATACTCCTTGAAAAAGGAATTCATCCGTACCAATAGAGCAGGCTCTTTTGCCAGTTCAACTATTATTAATTGCAACACCCGTAAGTACCATGGGCTCTTAATTTGTCCGATCGATGAATTTAACGGAGACAATCACGTTCTGTTATCTTCATTGGATGAGACAATTATTCAACATGGTGCGCCGTTTAACCTTGGCATCCATAAATATCCCGGAACTTATAGCCCTAAGGGACATAAGTACATAAGGGAGTATGAAGTCGATCCCAATCCGGCAATTACGTATCGTGTGGGTGGCGTATTATTGAAAAAAGAAATTTTGCTGGTTGAAAAGGAACAGCGCATTCTGGTAAAATACACTTTACTCGAAGCCCATTCGCCTACTACTATCCGATTCCAGCCATTTGTTGCATTCCGTAACATTCATGCTTTAACCAAGGCTAATCTTGATGCCAACACACGTGCGGCGGTAGCCAAAAACGGTATTAGCCTGAAACTTTACGAAGGTTTTCCTCAATTGTTTATGCAAACATCGAGAGCGGCTGAGTTTGTTCATGCACCTGACTGGTATTTTGACATTGAATACAAGGAGGAGAAAAAACGTGGCTATGAGTGCCATGAAGACCTGTTTGTACCCGGTTATTTTGAGATGGAAATCAAAAAGGGTTCCCCAATCATTTTTTCTGCCGGAACCAGGGAAGCTACTCCCGGCTCCCTTGTCAGACAGTTTAATTCAGAATTGAAAAAACGCATCAATCGTGATAGCTTTGAAAGTTGTCTGGATAACTCTGCACAGCAAACAATATCGCGCAAAGGAAAAACAGTAAGTGTGATCAACGGCTTCCCGTTTCTAAGCCACAGCGAACGAAACACCTATTTATCAATACCGGGACTTTGCCTTTCACGGGATGATGAGAAGACCTTCAATGAGATTTTAAACACCTCGTTAAAAACGATCACCAATCGCTTTTTACCAGAAAAGGCACTTAATAAAGACCGTACCTCTGTTGATGTGCCTTTATGGCTTTTCTGGACCTTACAGCAATATGTAACTTTTGGAGCTGATAAGGCAGATATTTGGTCAAAATACAAAAAGGTCATCAAAGAAATACTAAACTATTACAAGAGTCGATCGCACCTGGCCATTGAACTTCATGACAATGGTTTATTGTGGACCAGCCAAAAAGGAGTCACCTGGATGAAAGTGCGTAACAATGGTACATTTCTTCAGCAGCGCATGGGTTATGTAGTCGAAGTAAACGCCTTATGGTATAATGCTGTTGTTTTTGCCCTGGACCTTGCTGGAAAAGGCAATGACAAATCATTCATTAAGGAATGGCAGTCTTATCCAGACCTGATTAAAGAAAGTTTTAACCAGGTTTTCTGGGATGATGAAAAAAGTTACCTGGCAGACTATGTCAGTGATAACTACTGCAGTTGGAGTATACGCCCCAATATGCTATTTGCTGCGTCACTGCCTAACTCCTGTTTAAATACGGAACAGAAAAAATCTATACTTGACAAAGTGGAAACAGACCTATTGACACCAAGAGGACTGAGAACCCTGTCTCCTAATAACCAGGACTATCTGGGCGTTATCAATGGTAACGAATACGAACGCAACAGGGCGTTACACAATGGTTCTGTTTTCCCTTGGTTATTTGGACATTATGCTGATGCTTACCTCGATTTGCATAAGACATCGGGTGTAGCACACATTAAACGACTATTGGAAGGATTTGAAGAATGTGTTACTGAACATGGCATCGGTTCCATTTCTCAAATATACGATGGCAACCCGCCTCATAAACCTAATGAAGCAACCTCATATGCTCTGAGTGTTGCTGAAATCATAAGGGTTGGTAAAATGATTAATAATCTATCTGATAAGTAGTTTTTATGAAAGTATTAATGTTCGGATGGGAATTTCCTCCTCATATATCAGGTGGTTTAGGAACTGCCTGCTACGGTTTAACAAAAGGTTTATCTAAAATAGATGATTTGGATATTGTATTTGTGGTACCCAAAGCCTATGGCGATGAAGATCAGAGCAAAATGCAACTGGTAGGTGCCAATAATACACATATTAAGCAGGTACAGGAACACATTAAAAAGTTTAAATCAAAACATACCTACCTTGAAGTTGAATCAGAATTGATACCATATAACGATCCTGATGAATACTACACCTTCCGTGATTCCAAATTATTTGGTAAAAACAAACTATTCAAGGTCAACACAGAAGGTAAGCTTGAATTTAGTGGTAAATATGGTTCTAACCTTATTGAAGAAATATACAAGTATGCCTATGTAGCTTCTACAATCAGCATGGATAATGAGCACGATGTTATTCATGCTCATGACTGGTTATGCTACCCGGCCGGCATTGCAGCCAAGGAAGTATCAGGCAAGCCATTGGTTGTGCATGTACACGCAACTGATTTTGACCGCAGTGGCGGCAGCGTAAACCCCAAGGTATTTGAAATTGAAAAAATGGGCATGGATGCTGCTGATAAAATCATTGCGGTAAGCAACCTTACCCGCAACATCGTCATTGAAAAGTACGGTCAGGATCCTGATAAGGTAGAAACTGTTTATAATGCCGTTGAACCGGTAACTTTTGAACAGAAAAAGTCCATTAAAAAAGGTGTTAAGGAAAAGGTGGTGACCTTTCTGGGCAGAATAACCATGCAAAAAGGTCCCGAATACTTTGTTGAAGCAGCTAACGAAGTGTTAAAACGAACCGGCAATGTCAGGTTTGTAATGGCTGGAAGCGGTGATATGCTTGAGAAAATGGTGGCTCGTGCCGCTCAACTGGGCATAAGCGACCGATTCCACTTTACCGGTTTCCTTAAAGGCGATGATGTATTTAAAATGTTTGAGATGAGCGACGTATATGTCATGCCATCTGTATCAGAACCATTTGGTATATCCCCCCTCGAAGCCATGCAATCCAATGTTCCGGTTATCATATCCAAGCAATCGGGTGTTTCTGAAATATTAACCCATGCTGTAAAAGTCGATTACTGGGACATTGATGCATTAGCCGATGCTATTTACGGAATAATTAAATACGATTCTCTTTCAGGAATTTTTAAAGAAAAAGGCAAAGAAGAAGTAGATAACCTGAAGTGGACCAACGCAGCACTGCATGTACACGAGGTGTACAATAATGCCATTAACTCATTCCTTTAAACACTAAAACTAAACTAGATGAAGTCAATTTGTTTATATTTCCAGGTACATCAGCCATTACGTTTAAGAAGATATCGTTTTTTTGACATTGGTCACGACCACTATTACTATGATGATTTCACCAATGAATCAATCATGCACAAAATTGTGAAAGAATGCTACCTGCCGGCCAATGAAATCTTATTGAATCTTATAAAATCAAATAATAAAAGTTTTAAAGTGAGTTTTTCAGTTACGGGCGTTGTACTTGATCAGTTTGAACAGTATGCACCCGAAGTTATTGAAAGCTTTAAACAACTTGCCGATACCGGATGCGTGGAATTTTTGGCTGAAACCTATTCACACTCGCTTGTAGCACTTAATAACAATGATGAGTTTAAATCACAGGTTAAGGCACACAGTCAGCGTATCCACTCATTATTTGGTCAAAAACCAAAAATATTCCGCAATACCGAACTGGTATACTCCGATGAAATAGGCAAAACAGTAGCCGGCATGGGTTACAAAGGCATGCTTACTGAAGGTGCGAAACACATCCTTGGGTGGAAAAGTCCTAATTATTTGTATTGCAATGCCATCAACCCTAAATTAAAACTACTGATGCGCAACTATACACTGAGCGACGACATAGCTTTTCGTTTCTCTGAAGAGGGCTGGAATGAATGGCCTTTAACAACAGAGAAATTGGTTGACTGGATGAACCAGATGGATGAAAAGGAAGAGATTGTCAATGTTTTTATGGACTACGAAACCTTTGGTGAACACCAGAAGAAAGAGTCGGGAATTTTTGAATTCCTTGAAAACCTCCCGGCCGCCGTTCTTAAGTCAGGCCATTACGAGTTTATCACACCTTCTGAAGCGGTTAAAAAATACCAGCCCATTGCTGTTGCACATGTACCTAATGTAATTTCGTGGGCCGATGAAGAACGTGACCTATCAGCATGGCTTGGTAACTCCTTGCAGGACGAGGCATTTTCAAAGTTAAATGAACTGCGTGATGATGTTTTGACACTAAATGACCAACGCATTAATAAGGATTGGAACTACCTCCAGAGCAGTGATCACTTCTATTACATGTGTACTAAATTCTTTTCTGACGGTGATGTGCATTCATACTTTAACCCTTATAACTCGCCCTATGATGCGTTTATAAATTATATGAATGTATTGAGTGATTTTAAAATACGCATTAAGGAGTTAATGGATGCAAGAGCACAAGAAGAAACCAATGATGAGTTGCAGCAAAAGGACAAGCTGATAAAGCAATATGAGAAAGAAATAAGTAAGCTCAAAAAGCAGATTCTGCAGGACTAGCTCCTCTCATTAACATTGCCATGGAATCAAATAAAAATCAAACATATGCAAAAACTTTAGCGATGGTATGACAAAGCACTACCGACACAAGTAATTTGCATATGATTTAATAAACTATAATCATATGAAAAAGGTAAAACCAGATCCCGATTTTATTTTTGAAGTCAGCTGGGAAGTATGTAATAAAGTAGGAGGAATTCATACGGTTATTTCTACAAAAGCACAATCACTTAAGAAAACACTTAAGGATAACATTATATACATTGGTCCTGATTTTAATTATAAAGAGCACCGCGAGAAAGAATTTAAAGAAGATGACTCGCTTTATCCTGATTTTAAGCAAAAGGCTGAAAAGCTAGGGATTCCCATCAGGATTGGTCGTTGGAAAATTCCCGGTGAACCCCAGGTCATCCTGATCGACTTTAAACCATTGCTCAAAAACAAGGATGCTTTCTATGCTAAAATGTGGGAAGTGTACAGACTGGAGTCGCTCTATGGTGCCGATGACTACCATGAACCGGCTATTTTTGGTTATGCTGCCGGTCAGATAATCGAAAGCTTTGTAAAAGAATATGTATCTGTGCGCGAAAAGGCGGTGGCACAGTTTCACGAGTGGATGACAGGTGCCGGATGCTTATACATAGAGCATCACATGCCTGAAATTGCCACCATTTTTACCACCCATGCCACCATGCTTGGACGGGTACTGGCCAGTAATGGTGAAGCCTTGTATGATAATTTATATAAGTTCGACACTAAAGAAAAAACCAGCCAGTACAATGTATCAGCCAAGTGTTCACTGGAAAAGAAAGCAGCCCTTGCAGCCGACTGCCTGACCACTGTTAGTGAAATTACAGCACGCGAATGTAAGCAGTTTTATGATCGCCCCGTTGATGTGGTATTACCCAACGGATTTGAAGATGATTTTGTCCCCGAGCCCGGCACTCTGAAAAACACAAGAGAAGCATCGCGTCAACAACTAAAAGAAGTTGCCGAAACAATGCTGGGTTATTCACTTGCTTCAGATACCCTCTTTGTTGGAACCGGTGGGCGTTACGAGTTTAAAAACAAAGGTATTGATGTATTGCTTGATACCTTAGGTAAATTAAACCATGACCGTACACTCGATCGTGAAATTGTTGCTTTTTTCTTTATTCCGGGAGATCAGCGAGGACCACGAAAGGATTTGGTCAATAGCCTGAGTAATAATAAAAAAGACGAAGGGTTGGTAACGCCATTTATTACTCACTACCTGGGCAACGTTGATCACGACCCGATCTTAAACAAAATTAAGGAAGTGGGTTTTAGCAATGCAGCTGACGAAAAGGTAAAAGTCATTTTTGTACCAACCTACCTGACCGGGCATGATGGCATTTTTAATAAAGCCTATTACGATCTGCTGATAGCGCTTGACTTATCCGTTTTTCCATCATATTATGAGCCCTGGGGTTATACGCCAATGGAAAGTGTGGCCTTTGGAGTACCTACCATCACCACATCACTGGCAGGATTTGGTAAATGGGTTATGCAGATAGCAGAAAATGGTAAAGGCGGTGTTGAAGTCATTGATCGAAACGATTCCAATACGGATGAACTTGTCCATAATATGGCGCATTATATTCAGCGCTTTGCCCAGCAGCCCGAAGAGGTGGTACAGAATTATCGTGAGAACGCAAGACAAATTGCCCAAAGAGCACTTTGGAAGAATTTTATCGGCTATTACCACAAAGCCTATGAATTAGCAATAAGAAACAACATGAGTAAAGGAAAAGACAAGCACGAAACCAAACAACTAGAAGTAGCCAGAACCAACCAGCTTCAATGGCGCAAGTTAATAGTTGAATCAAACCTTCCGGCCGACCTGTCAGGACTTGAGGAATTATCAAAAAACCTGTGGTGGTGCTGGAACTACCAGGCTATTGACCTTTTTGAATACATTGATCCGGCTTTGTGGGTCAAGGTTAAAAAGAACCCGATCATACTGCTTAAATCAATTAGCAGTACACGCCTGGCTGAACTTGAAAAAGACAAAGACTTTCTGAAGCGTTATCAATCGGTTTACCAGGACTTCAAGGATTATATGGCCGTTAAACCGGCAGCCAATCAGCCTAAAATTGCCTATTTCAGTATGGAATACGGGCTAAGTGATAATCTAAAGATTTATTCAGGAGGCTTGGGTATATTAGCCGGCGATTACCTGAAGGAAGCCAGTGACTCCAATGTTAACATGGTGGCCGTTGGCTTTTTATACAAGTTTGGTTACTTCACCCAACGCTTATCTCTCAAAGGCGAACAGCTGGTTGAGTTAAACGCGCAAAAGTTCTCATTCCTTCCGGTAACCTTGTTACGCGACGAAGCAGGGGTGCCCAAAACCATTAATTTCCACCTGGAAGGGCGAACAGTCAAAGCCATGATCTGGGAAGTGAATGTGGGACGTATTAAGCTTTATCTGCTCGATACCGAAACTGAAATGAACAATGAGCAAGATCGTGTCATAACCCATCAGCTATATGGTGGCGACTGGGATAACCGTATCAAGCAGGAGATATTACTTGGTATCGGCGGTATCCGGGCACTCGATGAGCTGAATATTGAACCCGACCTGTACCATTGTAACGAAGGACACGCCGCACTGATCAATGTTGAACGCCTGCGTCAGTTTATCAATGATGGTTATTCATATGAAGAAGCATTAGAAATCGTACGGGCCTCATCGTTGTTTACAACACATACGCCGGTACCGGCAGGACATGATACCTTCGCACCCGATATGATACGCCATTACCTGTATTATATTCCGGAAGAACTGGGTATCAGCTGGGAGAAATTCCTTGCGCTTGGACGCGCCAACCCATTAGATGCCAATGAGAAATTCTCAATGAGCAACCTGGCTGCACATACTTCAGTGGCGATGAATGGCGTTAGCTGGCTGCATGGTAAAATATCGCAGGAAATGTTTAACAACCTCTATGAGGGCTATTTCCCGGAGGAGCTTCACATAGGCTATGTAACCAATGGTGTTCACTACCCCACCTGGACAGCCAAAGAGTGGCGTACATTATATGAAAGTGAATTTAAAAAAGGCTTTATCAATGACCAGTCCAATAAAAAGTACTGGGAAAAGATACACGAAATTGAAGATGAGAAAATCTGGGCAACCAAAAACGGTTTGCGCAAGCAACTGATCGACTATGCTAAAGATCGATTCCACCGCAATTGGATCAGGCGCTATGAAGATCCTAAGAGCCTTGTTGAAATCATTGATTCCATTGACGAAAATAGCTTAACCATTGGTTTTGCACGACGTTTTGCAACCTATAAGCGTGCACACCTTTTGTTTAGTGACATTGACCGCTTATCGAAGATCTTAAATAATCCTGAGATGCCGGTTCAGTTTATCTTTGCCGGTAAGGCTCACCCGGCCGACAAGGCAGGACAGGATTTGATCAAGCTGATCGTTGATGTTTCGCGCCGCCCTGAGTTCGTTGGTAAGATCCTCTTCCTGGAGAATTATGACATGGAATTAGGTCAGAAACTGGTCAAAGGGGTTGACATATGGATGAACACTCCTACCCGTCCGCTGGAAGCATCTGGTACTTCGGGCGAAAAAGCGGTGATGAACGGTGTCATGAACTTCAGTGTACTTGACGGATGGTGGCTGGAAGGCTATCGCAAAGGTGCAGGATGGGCTCTGACTGAAAAGCGCACCTATGAAAATCAGGGTTTTCAGGATGAACTGGATGCACAAACCATCTACTCGATGTTTGAAAACGAGATCGTACCTTTATTTTATAAACGTAATGAAAACAACATACCGGTTGACTGGGTGAAATACATTAAAAACTGTATTGCTGATATTGCACCTGATTATACAACAAAACGTATGATGGATGATTACAAAGAGCGCTTCTATGAACCAATGTATAAACGCGTAAGAAAGGTTCGTCTTAATGACTACGAATCAGCCAAAGAGCTGGCCGCCTGGAAACAAAGGCTGCTGGCATCATGGGATAAGATCGAAGTCATTTCGGTAGATGCGCCAAGCACCCCAAAACACAAATACCTGTCGGGGCAGTCATACCACATGGAGGTGGCCCTGGATCTAAAAGATCTCAAGGATGAAAACATTTGTGTTGAGCTGGTAATCCGTAATTCATCAGAAGGGCAAAGTAGCGGACCTATTACAACACAAAAGTTCAGTCAGGTACGTAAAGTTGATACACTGGCATTCTACGAACTGGATCTGGAGTTGCTTGATCCGGGTATCTTTGACTTTGGCGTTCGTGTTTTCGCCTGCAATCCGGCGCTACCCCATCGACAGGATTTCAGCTATGTCAAATGGATATAGACTGAAAACCGGTAAGCTCTGACTAAATACAGACAGTATAATACTCAAAAGAGTTGTTCATAATTGAGCAACTCTTTTTTTGACCCGCTAGTATGCCTCGTGCATAGATAATGCTCACCACGAAGCAACACCAGCATAATAATGGGCTTAAGAATTTCTTTGCCATATTTGAAGCTATAGTTGATGAATGGATGTTTATTGATAACTCGGGAGAACCATATGAACTAATTGCTCAAAAAAACAGCAATGAAATTACCATAAGAAATTCTGCCAGGTGGAATGAACTGGCGAATTACTATAAATCAAAATAAGATGGATAATAGTGAAAAAATAATTGAAGGCCTGGAGAAAGCCTATAAAAAGCTGATCAGGTATAAGAAGTATAAAAAAACGCCGATTATTGTATCTAAAGGAGGAAAAGTGGTGGAAATCTCACCTGAGGATGTCTCTACCCAAGAGAATGTCTGTAAAAAATAGGCCCGGCAATGATCAGGCATTGTATATGCAGCAAGATGTTGGGTGCGAAACAAGCATATTATCCACAGCGTGGCAATCACACAACATACAAAAGAGCTGTTCATGTTTGAGCAGCTCTTTTTCTATGTATAAATAGTGATCATTATTCCTTAAAGGCTTCATCATTGCCCCCCATGTAAGATACAGGTAACAGCTCACCTTGCCGTACAAGTCCCTGCCCGATCTCAGACGTGATGTATCAATGTCAGACTGATGACAAAAGCCACCACTGAGACA
The DNA here is from genome assembly GCF_050589845.1 of Carboxylicivirga agarovorans. Lineage (NCBI taxonomy): Bacteria > Pseudomonadati > Bacteroidota > Bacteroidia > Marinilabiliales > Marinilabiliaceae > Carboxylicivirga > Carboxylicivirga agarovorans. The sequence goes on from NZ_JBNGPA010000016.1 coordinate 125,867, forward strand.
CATAAGCCGATCACAAAGGTGATATAACCCATTCGCAGGTAAGTATACTTTTTGTTAAGGACGCGTCCCAGGTGGTATAAATCGCGTGTTAAACTCTTATATAAATAATCTTTATCCTGCATCAGTTCACTAACACCCCACTCAAAATCATTCTGTTCCATGTTGTGAAAGTTACCAAAGAATATCAGGTTACCCCGCTTATTACTAACCTCATCACGTGTCATTAATCCATGGGTTGTACGCGGAATAGTCGATATGATAGAAATGATAATTGTAGCCACACTAAAACTGACCAGCACAAGAGCAGGAACCAGTAAATATGGATTGTTATCCAATTTTGGGAACAAGGCTGATAAGACGATGGAGATAATAATACCATTTACACTTATCAGCGTATTAGCCTTACTGTCGGCAATCTGACTCAGTGACAAATGATTTCTCAGGGTCACCCTGAACATGGTTTCAATGCCCTTATCAGGCTTTTCAGCCGCACCCTTTTTCTTCTTTTTCTTTTTCTCTGTCAGTTTTGCCAGTTCCTCGGTGGTAGTAATATCCTTTTGTGACAATTCAAGCAGTCGATCGCGGTTTTTATCTTTACCCTTTTGGTAATTCCCGCGGGCATAATCGGTATAAAACTGGTGCTCGTCAAAGAATACGATGCAGTCGCCTATCCATTGGGCGGGCGTTTTATCTGTTCTGCTGCTAACCTCATTAAACAGGTTAAGAAACTGAACACGTATGTAATCATTATTCTTCAAATGGGACAGATCGGCGTCTTTAATGATCCGCTCATAGATATCAACCGGCTCATGTCCCAGTTTGGTACTTAAAATAACACGCTCCACCAACTGAATGGATTCCTCGGCGTATTTCCTGGCTACAAGTACCTCGCGTGCGAAGGCAGCTGATCGTTTCTCATGGCCTTTGATTTCCTCGCATGCTTTCACATCGTGAAACAAGGCTGCCAATTGTATGCTCTCAAGTTCCTTATCATTTATCTCAGGCGTAGCACTTCCAATCTCAGTTACCGAGTTAAGCACATTAAGCGTATGTTCCCAATTATGAAAGCTATGTTCGTTCTCCTGGTATTTCTTGATTTGTTCTTCAGCAATTGGCATACATTCCGTTACCAATAATGTCCATGGCTGATCTGTCATATTCTTTTTCTTTATGCTTATTATACCAATGTTACACACATATAGAGCTCACATCATTTGCTCTTCGTACCTGTTTAGTTAACAACATGGACCACATGTATGGCTTTTCCCACATTAATAACAAAGAGGTTTCACCATACCTCAAGCCAGGTTGATGATAAAAATTGGTATTACAAGTTAGTAACTAATTCAAACATATACTCCTGTGAGGTTAATTTATTGCTTCCCTCAACAAAAGCATTGTCCCCTTCAGGTGTTATTACCCGACCTTTTAATCTGTCATTTGACTGATAACTGATTTGTTGAAGCAGCATGTTTTGCACATCGGCATCCCATATCGGGAAAGCGATCTCAATGCGACTTGATAAATTTCTTGTCATCCAGTCGGCCGAAGCCAGGTATGTTTCTTTTTCCGACAAATGATAGATTCGTGTATGCTCCAGGTATTTGTCAATTACACTCACAATCTTAACATTCTCTCTCTGTGCTTTTGAAAGCGGACAGAAACACGAAATACCGCGTACCACCATCTGGAACTTCACGCCAGCGTCAGCAGCTTCGCGAATCAAATCGATCATCTCCGGATCTTCCAGGCTATTGAGTTTGATATGCAAGAGCTGCTCCTTTCCTGCCTTTGCCTTAGTAATGGAACGGTGAATGGCTTTCGTCAGCTTTTTCCGTAACACAAAAGGAGCGACAAGCAAATGCTTAAAATGCGGCTCATACTGCTCGTCTTTTAAAAATTTAAATACCTCATCCAGGTCATTGGTATAGCGATCGTCACAGGTTAATATCCCGTGGTCGGCATATATTCGGGCTGTCTTCTCATTAAGGTTACCTGTTCCCAGGTAAGCATATGATTTCAACACGCCGTTTTCACGCCGTTTTATCAGAAATACCTTGGCATGAACCTTTAGCTTATCAATTCCGTATTTCACTACCGCTCCAGCCTGCTCCAGGCGTTCACCCCAGTAAATATTCGATTCCTCATCAAAACGTGCCAGTACTTCTGACAACACAAACACATTCTTGCCACTTTGGGCAGCTCTCTCCAGTGCCAGGCCAACCTCTGAGCCTTTACTGACGCGATATAAAGTAGTACTTATTTCCTCGACAGCCTCATCTTCAGCGGCCAGTTTTAAAAAGTCTGTCACATAGTCAAAGGACTGGTACGGATAACTTAAAAAAACGTCTTTATCGGCCACTGTCTGATACCAGTCAGTACTATTATCTAATCGCTTACAAGGCAGTTTAGCATCCGTTTTATAGTATAAATGTGGTTTATCTTCAAAAACAGGAAATCCGAAAAAGTCATAATAGTTATGATACGTTCCTCCTGCTATGAGGCTCGACATATCCAGGTCGAGCTTTTTACGCAAGGTATTAATGTGTTTAAAGGGTATGTTTTCATTGAACAACAGTCGGCAAGGCAGGCCAGTATCACGCTTCTTAAGACTTTTCTTAATCTTCTTTACTATATTTTCATCCTGCTCTTCATCGATATACAATTCTGCATCGCGTGAAATTTTGAAAGCATACACCTCTGTATCATGCCCAAGGATCTTGTGTATATTGTATCTGAAGATATCATCGGCCTGCACGATCTTAATGTGTTGCTCAGTTTGCTCCAATGTGATAAATCGTCCCCAGCGCTCATAATCCATTTCAAGCAGATATTGCTTACCCCCATCTACAACCAGTTGATAAATCGACTGATTATTCAGGTCAAGCGTAGTCTCATTGGTTATTTCAATCAGTTTAAATTCATCCTTAAAATGCGCATCATAGTATTTCCCGATCAGCTCCTGGTCATTTTTATTAATATCACCACATAGGAACAAGATTCCTTCGTGTGCCAAACCGGCAACTATTTCATCAAAAAACAGCCTTCCCAGGCAGGACTGCTGTTCACTGACAATAGAATTGATCTGCTGTAAAATATATGATGGGCGATAGCCATATTTGTTCCGCTTATCACCTTTATACTTTTGAGCAAAACGATGGCTGGCCACACGCACTTTATAAAACTCTTCGAGGTTTGATGAGTAAATAGCCACAAACTTAAGGCGCTCCATCAGCGGAACATCTTTTGAACCTATTTCCTGTAATATGCGGCCATTGAATGATAACCAACTTAGATCTCTGTCTACATATTTCATTGGTGCATGAGATTAATCGTTAAGGTCTGCTATTTAGTAATTATTTCTTCAAACGCCGCTTCTTCTGTTTGATTTGTATCAGCAGCAGTAAAGTCCACTTCGATCCTTAATGCTTTTAATCCCGACGCACCTTTCAGGTCTTCCAGTTCAAGATCTTCGACCTTAGCGGTTATATATCCCTGGGCCTGCATAAAATCAAGGTAATGCCTGTATTCAGCTATTTCATCAGCATGGGAATATACAATCGCGATCTTCCCGACCTGTGTAACGCGCTCGTTGGTTCCTTTGACCAGTGCTTTATCTATTCGTTTTTTGGTAATTTCATAGCGAATATTATAGGCACCCGCCACATCGAATTTCTTCTCATCCTGCCTGAAGGCAATGCTTAAAGGATTGGAGTGAACCAGGATCAATTGCGTTATATCAAGTTTGGTAGGCAGTGTTGGCTGAAGGTCACGGACACGGCGTGCCACCTTAACCATGACAAGCAATTGCCATAAGCGGATATTCTTAAGGTAAATATGGCTGTATTTCATATCCTTGACCAGCGACTGACCAATATAACCATTGTATTCGATACCGTCGGTTCTGTATTTCTCAAAATAATGTGGAAATACTTCCTGGGCACCTACCTGCTCCTTGTCAATTATATCACTTACCTCATCATTTATCAGTGTTAAACTATCTTCAAAATCCTTGCGCTTCTCATAAATAACACCCAGTTCAGGATCAAGCATCTTCTCATATTCCGTTATGACAGCATTCATGTCAGGATAACGACTTTTAAAGAGGTCTAAAACAGGCTTAATTTCTTTCTTCAGAAAATCAATGATCACCACTTCATCGCCGGCTTTAAGTCCCGAACCTACCGTTTTAAGATGCTTGCCGATTGTGTAACGCAAATCATTCATCAGCGGAACATCAGCCACCTCTTTATCCTTTTCAAGTATATTTCTGGCAGCCAGTAGTTGAGCTTTTAAGTCTTTACGAATTGCAATGTTACGTTCGATGGATGACCCACGGATATCAGAAGCCCCGTAAATAGGCACCACATCCGGAAAAACGATGTCTTCGTTTTTTATTGAATCACTGGAATCATCATCATTAATCAGCTGAGCAGCAGCTTCTCTGAAGCGCCATTCCACGGTTGGATGAATGGCCGTATATTCTTCCTGAATAACTGAACGCACCATATCATCCCAGTCTTCTTTGGAACGCTTCATGGCCAAAGCAAATATCGGGAAAAGGTCATGCAGCAACTTCAGTTGGATCATGGTGATGCTGCCTGGCATTTTACATCCAAACTCCAGCATTCCCATTATCTCTCCTTCCAACAGTAATGGCACAACAGCATGACTTCTGATACCGTGTTTTAAGAATTTTTCAACAACCTCATTCTCTTCCAGCTCAGCAATATCTGAGGTCAGCACGATCTGTTTTCCTTTAAACGCCTTTTCATACATGGTTCCCTGGTAACTGTGGCAATCCAGTTCTTCGCGTGGTATAATGGTATTCCAAATGAATTGCTGATTCATTTGGGTTTCAAAGCCATAGTTGGCAGCCATACCAAATTCAGCATGAGGATTTTCGATCAATGTCCTGATCTTATCCCTTATCTTTAAATAACCTTCTTTTGACAAGATGGTTTCTTTTTTTAATAAATCAGATTTCAATTCTGAAATAGCATGATCACGCGTTACATCATGATACTGGAATTGAATAAAGCCTCTGAACTCAAACTTATCCAGTGGAATCAGCTTGTTCCAAAGGTCCAGGTCGTGATCATTATCAAGTAACATTTTCAAGTCTTCAGCATCCAGGTCCTTCACTTTTCCCGTTGTTTTTATCTCAAGGAAACGTGAATTAAAGCGCTTATTAAAGAACTTAACAACACCGGTTTTTGTATTGGTCATTTTTAAGGTAAATGGCAGATCAACTGGAATATCCACCTTAAAATAACGCTCCAGAATTATGAAATAGGCCTGATACAGGATGGTGATCAACATGGCGTTGTCATCCAACTCCATTTCTTCTTCCTTGGCCAGCTCCATCATCACATCACCCTCTCCCAATACCCTTTTAAAAGCAGAGCTTGCAAAAACCTCAGTACTCGGATCAAATGGTTTCCATGCAGCACTTAGCTCAAGTTCATCCTGCATTGGGTTAAAGGTAAAACTCATCAATTGTTTTACAAGGTCAGGATACTTATCAAGGGTAGCCTGGGATACATCCTCGGTCTTTAACTCCGGAGCTTCATCAAGCTTTCTAAGTAGTTCAACAGCCATGTGACTCATTACATGCGACTGCTTTTTACTCATTTTTTCAATTTCCTTAATCAGTAATTGAAAGCTGAGTTTCGTTTTGAAGGGAATATTACATAAACTGCAATTTACCTTTATTTGTTCCTTATCTATCATCTCCCCAATTTTGTATCAAATATCCGTACACATTATATTCTTTTCAACCAAATGTGTATAAAACAGTTAAATATATGTTTGAAAGACACTCTTCACCTAATGAAACAGTTTAAGAACCGTGTTGGTTGACTGCCATAATGACATACTCATTATTAATATCTTAGTCTGAATAGTGTTTTTACTTAAATACAAAAATGTGACCATTTATTTTAATTGGAGCCTATTTACTATCTTTGGGAGCTACAATTAAGTCTGGGATTTGAAAAAAGAACTCAAACAAGCTATTAATCAAAGGGATTTTGATTCAGTTGTGTTATATCGTTTACCGCATAAAACCGATAAGCACATACTATTAGGTAATAGCGAGAAAATATATAACGGGATTAATGTTCATCATTGCATGGACGATGGTTTTGTATTTGAACCTTTTGACAATTTAAAATCGCATGGTTTATTCATTGACAGCAGTTATTCAACAAGCTACAATGAACTTGACAAGCCTGACAAAGAGCTGCTTTCAGATCTTTTCATAGTCAATGGTGATGAGGCTACTTCCAATGAAGATAATTTTGACTCCTACCAGCAAAATTTTGAAAAGATGCACCGGGCCATTGTGGAAGGAGAATTGAATAAGGTAATTTTGTCACGTATTCAAAGCGGACCGGCCATTCATAAAGAACAAATTATTGATCTGTTTGAATTACTGGCCAAAAAATACCAACACGCTTTTGTCTACGTCGTCAGTTCACCCGCTTCAGGCACATGGATAGGTGCAGGCCCTGAATTATTATTGCGTAAGCAAAAAGATAAACTGTCCACAGTATCTTTAGCAGGTACTATTCCCAATAAACCTGGTGCAAGATGGACTGCCAAGGAGATTGATGAACAGCAACTGGTGACCAACTACATTGAAGAAACACTTATTCAGCATCAGGCAGTTAATATCGAATACTCTGAACCGGCATCGATCAATGCCGGACAAGTCAAGCATTTGTGCACCACCTTTAATTTTGAATTGAAGCAGACGAACGGCAATCAGATTGGTCTATTATACGAATTACACCCAACTCCCGCCATTTGTGGTATGCCAAAAGAAAAAGCCTATCAGCTGATATTAGATACCGAAAAACACAACCGCAGGTTTTACTCAGGATTTCTTGGTCCGGTAACAGGTGGTAATTTTGAGTTTTACGTCAACATCAGGTGCCTGCAGGTGTATCCGTCAAAAACAGTCCTGTATCTTGGCGGTGGTCTGACAAAAGGAAGTCATGCAGAAAGTGAATGGCAGGAAACACAGCTAAAAGCACAAACCCTATTGTCTGTTCTAAAAAATATTTAACCTTTGCAAACTTATGAATAAAGCAGTTTCTGATAAAAAAGTTGTAAAAAGCTTAATCGATATATGCATTTCTGAAGACCTGCGTCAGGTGGTGATCTCACCTGGTTCAAGAAATGCTCCACTTACATTAACTTTTAACGCACACGAGGAGTTTGAATGTTTTAGTATTGTAGATGAGCGCAGTGCAGGTTTTTTTGCACTGGGTCTGGCACAGCAAACAGGCCGACCTGTTGCATTGGTTTGTACCAGTGGTTCTGCCCTTCTTAACTATGCACCAGCTATCTCTGAAGCCTATTATCAAAACATTCCATTGGTTGTTATCAGTGCCGACCGACCTATGGAATGGATTGACCAGGCCGATGGACAAACAATCAGACAAAACGGCACGCTGGATAATATTGTCAAATACAGCTGTCAGTTGCCGACTTCAAAAAATGCCAGCTCCTGGTACGTTAACCGACTGGTGAGTGAAGCATTTTATCATTGCCGCCATAAACAGCCCGGACCGGTTCATATTAATGTACCCCTGGCCGAACCTTTATATGGCAAGACGGTGCACCCTGAAGAAAAGCAACGACAAATAAAACAGATTACATCCTGCAGTTCAATAAGTAAGGATGCCATAGAGCAACTGTGCGAAGAGTGGAATAATACTGACAAAATACTCATAGTCGCCGGCATGCAGCAACCCAACACCCAACTACAGGAAGTGCTTAAGAGCCTCTCTGAGATGGAACAGGTTGTTGTGCTCAGTGAAACAACATCGAATGTAAAAGGCGAGAATATTATCACAGGAATTGACAAAGTGGTTTCGACCATTACCGAAGAGGAAGTTCACTTTTTCAAACCTTCACTACTGATAACATTTGATGGGGCCATAGTATCCAAAATGATTAAAACGTTCCTGCGTAATTACCGGGCTAAATCTCACTGGCATATTAGCCTGGCCAATCGTCATATGGATACTTACCAGCAGTTAACAACATCAATTGAAGCTCAACCTCTGGAGTTCTTCAAGCAACTAATGCCGGGTATTAATACGGTTAAAAGCCGTTTTAAAACCACCTGGATGAATCGTGCCGAACGCTCGGAAAAACACCATGAAGAGTACCTGAATAAGGATGGCTGGAATGATTTAAAAGCATTTTCGCACATATCAACACAATTACCGCAAAACTGGCAGGTTCAATGGGGAAACAGTTCAGCCATTCGCTATGCCCAGTTGTTTAAGGAGTTTTACAATCAAAATGCGTATTGTAACAGGGGCACAAGCGGAATAGACGGCAGTGTAAGTACAGCCGTTGGTGCGAGCTACGCCAGTCAGCAGCCCACCTTGCTTGTTGTGGGAGACCTGTCGTTTATGTACGACAGTAATGGATTATGGAATAATTACCTTCCTTCCAATTTGCGCATCATCGTCATTAACAATGGTGGAGGTGGCATTTTCCGCTTTATTCCCGGTCCTTCAGACTCTGAAGAACTGGAGACTTATTTTGAGGCATCGCATCAACTAAACGTTCAGCCATTGGCCGAAATGTATCAACTCGGCTACTTATATGCCAATGATGAGAAATCAATGAACGAAAGTTTGTCACAATTGTTTGCACATAGTGAAAGACCAATAATATTGGAAGTAAAAACACCCGCTAAAGAAAATGCCGGTGTACTTAAATCTTATTTTAAACGCTTAAAAGAAGAATTATGAGTCAACGTAACTGGACTTCTGTAAAAGAGTACGAAGATATTAAGTTTGAATACTTTGAACGAATTGCCAAGATCACAATTAACCGACCTCGTGTTTACAATGCGTTTCGACCTAAAACCGTTACCGAGCTAATTGATGCCTTTGACATTTGTCGCGAAAGACAAGATGTTGGTGTCATCGTATTAACCGGTGAAGGCGATAAGGCATTTTGTTCAGGTGGTGATCAGAATGTTAAAGGCCACGGTGGTTATATTGATGAGGGAGGCGTGCCCCGACTGAATGTATTGGATTTACACAAGCGCATCCGCTCTATGCCTAAGCCTGTTGTTGCCATGGTAAATGGTTATGCCATTGGTGGCGGTCATGTTTTACATGTAGTTTGTGATTTAACAATTGCATCAGACAATGCTATTTTTGGTCAGAGTGGTCCTAAAGTAGGTAGTTTCGATGGTGGATTTGGCTCATCGTATTTAGCTCGCCACGTCGGTCAGAAGAAAGCTCGTGAAATATGGTTCTTATGCAAGCAGTATTCAGCCAAAGAAGCTGAAGATATGGGCTTGGTCAACACTGTTGTTCCTTTGGAAGAGCTGGAAGAAACAACCATCGAATGGTGTAAGACAATGCTTCAGCGCAGCCCAATGGCACTTCGTATGATCAAACGCGGACTAAATGCCGAATTGGATGGTCAGACAGGTATCATGGAAATGGCCGGTGATGCTACTTTAATGTTCTACCTGATGGAAGAAGCACAGGAAGGACGTAATGCTTTCCTTGAGAAACGAGATCCGGATTTTCATCAATTCCCTAAATTCCCCTGATGCGGGAGTACTGGAATAGTTGATCAGACAATATAAGACAGGCACAGTTCATTGGGAGCTGTGCTTTTTTTATACCCTGGTATTGAGGGACCATGCTCCACATTTGAAGCTAAACTTTAACTTTTATCATAGTAGAAATTTTATTGGGCTAAAATAAAGCCGATAGATGTCCGGCACTTATTTGATTAGTTCTCTAGAATCCTGCATCAAGTTCACGAAAGCTCTTCGGTAATTATTGCCATTTGCTGTTACTCGTCTTCGGGACCGCTTCGTATCTTGTTCGGTAGCTGTTCGGTATTTCTTCGGTAATTCTTCGGCTACGCGCGTAAGCGAAGAATTACCGAAGAAATACCGAACAAGACCCGATTATAGCCCGAAAAAGGCTCGATTAAGGGTCAAACAGGCAAAAAAATGGTGTTTTCATGCAGTTTTTAGGCGTTTTGTGGGAAAAAGAGCGATTTCTCTAACGTACTTTGAGTTAAGTCATTAAACATAAGCAGTCCATAAAGGCACTTAAACAGCAGAATATGTGACAGTTGTGATTTTTCCCAAATTACAATGCATGCACTGTCATTGCAAAACGCCTTTGATCGCTGTATGTTTGTTGGAAATTGAAAACAAACCCCAAATACCAGGATCATGAACTTCAGGAGCTTAAAGGAAATAGTGTTATTGACAACTGGTTATCATATCAGGTGCAGAGAAGCTGTTGGCCCGGCTAAGGATAAAAGCGTGCCAATTCATCGAATGGCACCAGAAGAAGCATTGTGTTTTATTTCCAAAAGTGAACCTGGCTGTTAAAACAGATACTCTTTACTTATCCAGATAGTAAAGGCTAAAACTACAAGAACAATAATGGTGCTGCCTGCTATTTTATTGATCCAGAATAAGCGACGCAGGTTAATTTTTGAACGGAAGAGGTTAACCAGTGAACTTAGTATCAACCACCATGATGCGGCTCCTGCAAACACCCCTCCTATCAGTAATAAATTATCAATACCCGTATTTTCTGATCCAACCACCCGAAAGCCGGCAAAGAATGCCATAAATAAAAATACGGCTAGAGGATTAGCGATGGTCAGTGCAAATGTTGAGAAAAAGTCCTGAATCAAACTGGTACTTTTCTTCTTTTGCCGCCTGAGCTGAATAGCGGGGTTAGTGGTAAATATTTTTAATCCGAGAGCGATCAGTATCAAGGCTCCAAATATCTGAATCCAAAGAAGTTGCGACTCAATAAAACCTACAATAAATGATAAACTGAATCCGGCGATGATGGCATATATGGTATCTGATAATGCCGCGCCCAAACCAGAGACAAACCCTGATAAATGACCTTTATTAAGCGTTCGCTGAATAACCAGCACACCAATAGGTCCTAAAGGTATAGAAGCTGAAATTCCAATTATAACTCCGTCAATTATATTTCCAATACTCATCAAATGCCTTTTTGTAGCAGCACTGCTGCACTTATCTTATCATGTAACAACAAACACAAGAAAGTCAGCTTACCTTCTAAATTTATCGCAAAGTCAGGCAAAATTATAAAAACCTTTTTTAATACGACATCCATTGAATGGATAATAATGAAGAATTATGAATAATATAATCAGTTAATAATTTAATGACCTGACAACTTGTGAACTAATCAATATAAGTTAGGCAATTTACCGGTGGATAAAAATCATAAATATTAGAAAATTCTGTCCCTTGAGTTAAAAATTAAGCCTGACAAGCCGATATTGCAAAAACCGGATTCACATTAAGCGGTCAAAAGAATGGCCCATTTACCCCTAACTATCAAAAAGATACATTTTCTTATAAATCATTTGTATGACGTTTAAGAAAAATTTAACTTGTTGCGAATTAACACAAATTTAACATTCGCTTAAGATTAAATCAATGCCATAGTTCGGTTGAGTAGCTATGTTTGCCTCGCGAAAAAGAACAACAAATAACATTTTCTGATGGAAAACATTTATTTCATTCTGGTCATTGTCTTATTTGCTTTGGCCATTTCTGACCTGATTGTAGGTGTGAGTAATGATGCTGTGAACTTTCTTAACTCAGCAATCGGCGCTAAAGCAGCACCTTACAAGTACATTATGATTGTAGCCGCTCTGGGTATTTTGTTTGGAGCTACCTTTTCGAGCGGTATGATGGAAGTTGCCCGAAAGGGAATTTTCAATCCGCAGTATTTCATCTTTTCTGAAATCATGATCATCTTCCTGGCCGTGATGATAACAGATGTGATTCTGCTTGACGTATTTAATACATTTGGAATGCCCACATCAACCACGGTATCCATTGTATTTGAAATACTTGGTGCGGCTGTAGCTGTTGCACTTATCAAAGTATCGAACAACCCTGACATTGCCTTAAGCGAGTATATCAATACCGCAAAAGCATTAGCCATTATCTCAGGAATTCTGCTTTCTGTGGTGATATCTTTCAGTGTGGGTGCATTGGTTCAATACATTACACGTTTAATATTCTCATTTGATTACGATAAGCGCTTAAATTATTTTGGCGCTATATGGGGAGGTATCGCTATTACAGCTATTACCTACTTTATTTTGGTAAAAGGTGCCAAGGGAGCTTCATTTATGGACCCTGACACCAAGGACTGGATCAAGAACAACGGTCTTACTATCATTGCCATCAGTATGGCGGGATGGACAATTCTTTTACAGTTCCTAAAGCTTGTATTTAAGGTTGATATCCTGAAAATCATTGTATTAGCCGGTACATTTGCCCTTGCTATGGCCTTTGCCGGTAACGACCTTGTGAACTTTATCGGTGTGCCTCTGGCCGGATTTGAGTCATTTAAGATCTTTACTGCCAGCGGAGATGCAGGCACGAGCATGGAGGCGTTAGCAGGTAAAGTATCCACCCCTACTTATATGTTAATTATTGCCGGTGCTGTTATGGTGGTGACCTTGTGGACATCAAAGAAAGCAAAGGCGGTTGTAAAAACCTCATTGGATCTTAGCCGTCAGCAAGAAGGTGATGAGCGTTTTGGTTCTTCATACTTTGCACGTTCAATCGTTCGTGTATCAATCAATGCATCTAACGCTGTAAGTGCTGTTTTGCCCAAATCGGTAAACAATGCCATCAACCGTCAATTTGATTCTGCCAATTATGAAGAAAGAAGACGTCAGCTTGGCTCTGAAGCTCCTGTTTTTGATATGCTTCGCGCTTCTGTTAACCTTGTAGTTGCCAGTATCCTGATCTCCATTGCAACAAACATGAAACTGCCTTTATCAACAACATACGTAACCTTTATGGTGGCAATGGGTAGTTCATTGGCTGACCGCGCCTGGGGACGCGAAAGTGCTGTATACCGTATTACAGGAGTACTATCGGTAATTGGTGGATGGTTCTTCACTGCACTATCTGCATTTACAGTGGCATTTGTAATGGCGCTTCTGATCAGCACACTGGGTCTTTGGTTTGTGGCTGTACTGGTTGCTATTGCTGTTTACGTGGTATTCCGTACGCACATTATCCATAAGAAAAGCAAGCAGGAAGAAACTGAGATCGAAGACTTTGAAATAGAAGAAGTAAACGGTGAAATATTAGCTGAAAAAGTACTTGAGAAGTGTAAGTACAGTGTAACAGACATCCTTAAGAAAGTGTCTCAGATCTACGCTCAGGCTATTCACGATTTCGAAGCTGAAGACAGAAGAAGCCTTAAGGAAATTACCAAAGAGGTTAAATCAATCAATAAGAAAGCCAAAAAACTAAAAGGAAACGTTTATCCTACAGTTAAGAAGCTTCAGGAACAGTCAATCGATTCAAGCCTGTATTACATTCAGGTTGTTGATTACCTGCGTGAAGTAGCTCACTGTTTATCGTATGTTACTGATCCTGCTTTCGAACACATTGACAACAACCACAAAGTGTTTACTCCAGAGCAGTTTGAAGAACTAAACGGCGTCAGAGTGGATGTTCAGGACTTTATGGCTAAAGCGATCAAGATTATCACAACCGGTGATTATGGTTCATTGGATGAGTTGATCGAACAACAGCAAAGCATTTTTGCCAGTATGCGCGAAAATCGTAAGAAACAATTGAAGCGTATTAAGAATGAAAAAGCCGGAACGAAAGTAAGTTTACTATACTTAAACACCTTACATGAGACGCAGAATTTAATGCTGCACCTTGTGAACTTAGTTAAGGCTCAAAGAGATTTCGTAGACTATCAATCGAAATAAGAATAAGAGTTGAAAGAAAGAAGCCCCGTGGCTTCTTTCTTTTTTTGTACCTGTATATTTTAGTTTATGTAGTAACAACAAGCGTTGTTCGCCATTAAGTTTTAAAGTCGCTGATTAAGACACCTGAGAAGCTTAATTTTAAAAGAAGCACTAAAAGTGACACTACCCCTCTCACCACATGGTTTAATGATTTAAAAAGCATGTAATTGGACCGGAAGAGGTGTGTCAGACACGATAAATAATACAATCGGGAAACGCTGCTTCAGTTCAGAAGTAGAAATTTAACTTGAAAAGGTGAACTACCTTTAGCCGTCGGAATTAATTTTTCTGACGGCTTTTTTCTTTCAACTCCATTCTGAACGATAAGAAAAGAAGGTACAATAATACGAATATTGCCAGGCCAGCTGTAGGAATAGCAGCCTTTTGACCAAATAAGGTAATGGCTGTTACCACGGCAAAACCCGAGCTCTTGATAGTCAGCAACAAGTTCTCAGACATTGCCTTGACCTCATTTCGCTTTAAAACTTTACACATTTTCTCATAGGCCAAACCCAGTACAAAATGTGTCAAAAACAAAATCAGGGCAATCTTAATTAAAATACCCGGTTCACTAAAAAACACTTTTCTGTTCAGTCCTACGGCAATAAAGATAAGCAAGGCAAATCCCCAGTCAACCACCTTACCCCTTAGTTTGTCAACCAGTTTAAAAGGTAGTGGCAATAATAAGATCCTGGAAATTATCAATGGAATAACTATGGTTTTAACCATTAGCATAAAAAGCCCAAATGATTCAATACCATCATTACCTGTTATCCATCCTACTATGAATGGTGTAACAAAAACAGTACATAAAAAGGCACCCAGTACCCCCTTTATTGAATATTCAACATCGCCCTTCAATATGTAGGAGAAAGGAATTATTGCCACTCCGGGAGGTGTGGTGGCAATGACCACAAAACCGTAAAACAGTTCTTTATCATCAATGATAAACCAGGCCAGACCAATCATTACAATGGCATAAAGCACATAGTTCAACAGAATACCTGTCATCATGGGTTTTACCAGTGAACGAAGCGGGTATAAACTGGAGGTGCGAATATTAGTCATTGAAAAGGTCATGACAACGGCCAGAATCCAGGTTGTATAGGATTTAATATAAACAGCCCAATCACCGAGTGCCAGACCTACCACAACAGCCAGCACTAAAACAAAGTTACGATTTCGTACTAAATTGAGAATATATTGCATATTAATACTCTAAAAACATTAATCTTATTGATGAAGGGCAAACTTACAAATTTTATTTAGAACTATTCTACATTAATAATGTGATATATTCCACTTGCATTGCTTTGTTCCAATTATGTACTTTTGCCCCAAGCTTTAAAATAAGAACGTAAAAGAATACATCAGCAAATATCATATACATGAAAGGCAAGCTATATTTAATTCCCAATACTTTAGGCGAAAGCCCCATTGAGCGTAACCTTCCGGCAGAAACCATTGAAATCATCCGATCAATCAAACACTTTGTGGTTGAAAATGTCCGCTCGGCCCGCCGCTTCCTTAAAAAGGTGGATAAAGCCATTGAGATTGACGATCTTACTTTTTATGTACTTGATAAACATACGAATCCCAATGACATACCCGGATTTTTAAAACCCTGCCACGATGGCAATAAACTCGGTTTATTATCAGAGGCCGGATGTCCCGGTGTGGCCGATCCCGGTGCCGATGTTGTGAAGCTGGCGCATGAAAAAAAGATACAGACCATTCCTTTGGTAGGCCCCTCCTCTATCCTGTTATCGGTGATGGCATCGGGTTTAAACGGACAGAGCTTTGCTTTTAACGGATATATTCCCCTCAAGAAAGGCGAGGTAGGTAAACATATCAAACACCTGGAAGATCGTTCAATCAGGGAGAAGCAGACCCAATTATTTATTGAGGCGCCTTATCGTAACATGAAGGTATTACAGGAGATACTATCGGCCTGTCGTCCTCAAACCCGCCTGTGCATCGCCTGCGATATTACCCTGGAAACTGAATTCATACAAACTAAAACCATCGCGCAGTGGAAAAGTAAGTTACCGGAGATCAATAAGCGACCGGCTATCTTTCTGATTCTTGGTTAAAGGAGAATTGGATTCCATTATGTAGAGCCTATTCTAACAGGGCAGTCCGAGGTTGTCCATGGATAAAGCGCAGGAATGTTTGAATAAGGACTATAGCAATTCATTCTGTTTAAATTATTAAGGATAATCAATTCTTACATACTCCAAAGTACAAAAGGGACATAACACGATTAAAATCACTCCAATTGCAACTATTAATTAAATTGTACTCAATATTAATTATCAGCGGATTGTGCAAGGATTAAATTACCAACTCCGGGCTGTGGTCAAGCTCCCATTCATCCAATTTGCAACTATAGATGAAGGATAGCCCAACTTTTGTATGTAAATCGCTATTTATCCAACTATTTAAATACCTTTGGGGCTATAATAATAAAAGGAAAACAATCGAATGAAACATTTATTTCTGAAAATTGCCGGTTCAAGCTTTGCTATTGCAACAATAGTATTGGCTCAGTCATGTACAACACCAACTGGTCCTGCCAAGTTAAGTAACCAGGCTGATAGCATCAGCTACAGCTACGGGGTGATGATGGCACGTGAGCTTCAAAATGAAAAAGGCTTAAATCCGGAATTAATCGCTGCCGGAATCAAAGAAGCCATGAGCGAAAATGGTCAGCTGACACTGGAAGAAGCCGGTCAGGCTATTGCCATGGGTAAAGCTCAGGTTGGCATTGACTTTTTAGCTGAAAATGCCAAAAAAGAAGGTGTTTTAACTACTGAAAGTGGCCTTCAGTATAAGGTAATGGAAGAAGGAACCGGAGCATCTCCTGCTGCAACAGACCTGGTAACAGTACATTATAAAGGTTCATTGATTAATGGTGAGGTATTTGACAGCTCAGAAGGTAGCGAACCTATTTCATTCCCATTAAACAGGGTTATTCCAGGATGGACTGAAGGTTTACAGTTAATGAAAGAAGGTGGTAAAACCATCTTTTATATTCCTTATGAGTTGGCTTATGGTGAGCGTGGTGCCGGTCAGGTAATCCCTCCCTATTCAGCTCTTATATTTGAGGTTGAATTAATTAAAGTTGGCGAGTAAGTTTTAACTTTTATCATATAGAAAGAGGCTTTTCATTATTGGAAAGCCTTTTTTTATGTATTCACCTGTCTCTCTCCTGCGCCGGCTCAGACGGGAAACCAGACAATGCACTTCCATAACTATCGTTTTGAGTGGTGAATGGTGAAAGAATATACTAATTACAGACTAAGCCGAAAATAGCCCTAAGCTAAGCCAGATACTAACAAACACTCCACTATAAGCGCCATTCAAGTGTTCTCACTAAAATTATTTTATTTTTTTTCGATCATTATCAACCTAGTTATTAAAAAGATAGAATTGGGCTTAAAATGGTACGCTAATTTTTATCTAAAAATAGTTTTGCAGTTTAAAAATTTACCCTACTTTTGCAACCGTTATCGAAAGAGATAAACACTGAAACACCAGAGACCACAAGGGTTTCAGACAAAATATAAAAGTATTGGAGAGATGGCAGAGTGGTCGAATGCGGCGGTCTTGAAAACCGTTGTACCGCGAGGTACCGGGGGTTCGAATCCCTCTCTCTCCGCATTGCAATTATCAAATTGTATCAAAAGACTGTAAATCAAACGATTTACGGTCTTTTTTATTTTTACACAGACCATAAATACCCAAACAAACACGTTTGATACGGGAGCTCACCAGTGTACAATCCATACTCCTCCACTGTTCACCAATAACCTCATAACAAATTGGATCAAAACACATTAAAATAAATAATGCATAAATTTACACTTGACGTTATTACGGTGTTTTTGTAAATTGAGTGAACACTTTTAGGTATTTCAACCTTCTTGCATTTACCAAAGTGTACTAAACCGTTCTAAAACGCCTGCTATGAATACTTTTTCTGTTCTAAAAGTTAGTTTCCTGATTCGGAAGAACAGGACTAACAAACATGGTGAAGCACCGATATACATGCGTATTTTCATTGACCAAGGACGGGCTGAGATTGCAACAGGCCGATATATTAACCCTAAAAACTGGAATGGTAAAATAAATAAGGCTTTTCCTAAAAAGAAAGGGGCAGCACAAATCAATCAATTCCTGGATGTATTAAAGAATGGCATTTTTGACCACCACACTGCGATGGTGAAGAAAGGTGAGCATATTACTGCCAAAACATTAAAAAATAGGTTTCTTGGCATCGAAGAAGACAAACGTACACTATTGGAAGTCTTTGAATATCACAACAGGCAGATATCAGAATTATCAGGGATTTCTTACTCGCCTGCGACGATACAGCGCTATGTAACTACCCTGGAACATATCAAGAAATTTATCAATCAACAATACAGGCTGGATGATATCCCACTTAACCAACTCAAGTTTTCATTTATAACAGATCTGGAACACTACTTTAGAACAACTCGCAAATGCAATAACAATACAACCTATAAATACATCAAGAATTTTAAAAAGGTAATTAATATCGCCATCCGCAATGAATGGATGGAAAAAGATCCTTTTGCCAAATATAAAGCTTCGCTAGTTGAAGTCAAGCGGGAGTTTCTTAGCAAGGATGAGTTGCATCAGCTCGAAGACCTTAAAATAAATATATCCCGTTTAGACACAGTTCGTGATATTTTTATCTTCTCCTGCTATTCTGGCCTAGCTTATATTGATGTGGCCAACTTGACGATGGACAATATCCGAAAAGGGATTGACGGTAATCTTTGGATAATCACTCAACGTCAGAAAACCAAAGTACCATCAAATGTTCCATTACTGCCCAAGGCAATTGAAATAATAGATAAGTACAAGTTCTACCCGGCTAAGAAAACCGAAGAGCATATTCTACCAAACCTCAGCAACCAAAAGCTTAACGCTTACCTTAAAGAGCTGGCAGACCTGGCATCTATTAATAAAAACCTCACTTTTCACACCGCCAGGCATACCTTTGCTACTACTGTTACTTTGGCTAATGGTGTTCCAATAGAATCCATCAGCTCTATGTTAGGACATAAAAACATTCGTACAACCCAGATTTATTCGAAAGTAATTAACGAGAAAGTTAGCCGTGACATGAATGAATTGCGAAAGAGATTATAATTATATCTTTTCATCCATATTTTTTATAGACCAACGGGATGCCCCCTAAAGGGTTTTGGTCGCACCAAAACATTGTAGGTCTTCAGCTTAATTTGGACAGATTGGTATAAAAGTTAAGAGATGAATTCTTAATTTATCAACCAATAAAAGTTCAATAATGAAACAGAAGAAGCAAAGTGCCGAATCAAAGATTAAGGAGA